>VFKD01000021.1 GCA_009885735.1 bacterium | reverse complement strand
GGCAGCTGTAGGCGGCACGCGCGGACGTGGATCAACCTGGCTGAGCGCAGCGAGGCCCACTGTCGCAAGAAGGGCTGCGAGCGCACTTCCGGCAAGCACGACTGGACTAAGTGTTCGGGACGTTAAGTTCATCGCGTGTCTGTCCGAGGGCCGCCTGCGTCGTTCAGCGGACCTCAGCCAGTGTATCACAGACGGAGGGTTCGCGCCAAGGGATTGGGCTTAAAGTGGTGGACGCCACAAACAGCCCAGCCACTTCACATAGTGTGGGACTATGGTAGAATCCTGCCTGGAGCGATTGAGACATGAGCATGACGATAGTTTTAGCCCCACAGGTAGAAGCCGCCCTCCAGGTCGAGGCGGCAAGGAACGGTGTCGCGGCCGAGGAACTGGCTTCTCGGGTGATTAGTCGCGAGTTCCAAGCCAGACCGCCCACAGCCCATGAACTCATGCTGCTTCCGTCTGAACAACGAGCAGCATACTTGGAGGCTGCCGCAGAGGCTGCAGCGCCCCTCTATACTGCGGACCTTGCCAAGCCAGCTGCCGAGCGCGAGCTAGCCCAACTTCCGCAGTTAGAACGGTCACAGAGGTGGTGTTGAGCGTGATTTGGCCGTTTTCGGCCCGAAAGTTTCCACTACATTCCGACGATTCTTAATTGCCTCGGCAGCCGCATATGCAGTTGGTTCAGCAGTATCGCCTGGTGCTTGGTTGGCTGGGCTATGCACCGGCGGCGGATCTCCGTGCCGCCTCGGGTCTGCATTACTACGTCGACCATCTGGATCTGCGCCAGCTCGTCGAGAACTTTACGAGGTTCGTCTCCGAGGCCCGCCGCTTTCACGAGCTGTGCGAGCGTCTTCCATAACACGAATGCCAGGAAACATACGAGAATATGGGCCTGTACCCGTTCGGTCTTCTGGTGCCAGATCGGGCGGATGGAGAGGTCGTTCTTGTGTATTCGGAACGCAGCCTCGGCCTCTGTCAATTGGATGTAAGCATGCCAGAGCTGCTCCGCACTCCAGTCGGTGACGTTGCTGCGGAGAAGGTAACAGCCCTCTGAGAGGTTCGCCCAGGAGCGCCATGCCTCCGACTTGCTCCAGATTAGTTCGCAGCCGCCTCCGTCCCGGGCTCGCACGCTCACCTGAAACAGTGCCGCCGCCCGACTGTTGGCTTCCATCAGCCGGCCCACCTGTCGCTCAATGACCGATGAACTGCGCCGGCCAGCCTCACACGCTCTGGCAATGCGAGCCAGCCCCTCCTCTATCCGGTTCTCAAATCGGGTGTGGATCGCCCGCTCTTTGTCTCGACGCGCCGCACTTCGACACAGGATGAACGTCTCCGCTGCATCGGGACCCGGACAGAGCTTGACGTCGAGCCCCTCACGCACTGCGGTCCAATCGCCTTCGCTCAACTGCTGCTCGAACCGCTTGAGATGACTTCGGGGTGTGCCAAGGATGTATCGACGACCGCCATCCCGCAGAAACTGCAGATTCTTCTCAGAGACCATCCCACGGTCCATCACCCAGATACGGTCCGCCTTGCCGTAGCGCGCCTCGACCTGCCCGACAATCTCCTCCACCGTCGTCACGTCCGGGCGGTTGCCATCGAACACCTCGTAACCCAGCGGCATTCCGCAGCGGCTCACTACCAGCGCGATGCACACCTGCTTGCAGTCTGGTCGATGGTCCCGAGAGTAGCCACGTTGGGCCTGAGGGTTTCCCTCGGCAGCACCTTCAAAATACGTAGAAGTTACATCGTAGAGCAGAAGGTCGTACTCTAGGCCGAACATCTCGCCGAGACGCTCCTTCAGGTACACCTCCAACTCCATCTTGTGCGGAAGGAGAGCGTCCAAAGCTCGGTAGAGCCGGTCATCGTTCACCTGCGTCGCCGACACCCCCAAAAGGTCCGACAACGCCGTGCGCTCAAACAGATGTTCGGCGATGTAGAGCTCGCTGCACGGGTTGCACAGCCGACATATCACCAGTATCGCCGCCATCACGGACCATGGTACATCCTCGCGGCCAACAGGAAGCGTGTTGTGTAAGAACTCCATGAGGCCCAGCTTCCGCATCACCTGAACAGCAAGCCATGAACCGCCGAAATGCCGCGTACGCTCCACCCGAACCCGGCGCGTGTCGACCTCTACCCAGTCAGGTTCCAGGTCCTCATCGAAGAGTTGACGCTGCCACACACCCGTCCGGTCCTCTGCCGCCGCAGCTACACCCTTCCGAGTACGCAGCTCCATATCGCCCAGGTACGCGACCACGCGCTGGCGGGGACCGCGCTCGGTGCGGTACGACTCCACCAACTCCCAATACACGTGGGTCTTGGGACCCTTGCGTCGAAAGCACTTACGTAGGTACATGGCGCCATTATAGCAAGCGCCGCAGGACCAAAAGTCTACACTACATTGCTTTTCCACATCTCGCCACGCACAAGACGAAAGAGCAAGCCGT
>VFKD01000710.1 GCA_009885735.1 bacterium | reverse complement strand
TGGCGGTGTCACTGTGTCAGACACAGCGTCAACTCTGTCTTCAGCCGGAGGGACAGTCTTAGGCTTTGCTGCGGCAACTCTGGTGCGACGGGGCTTTGCGGGTGCAGCAGCGGTCTCCGCGAGAGTGACCTCGCGAGGAGCCGCGTCCGTCGGCGGGGGCGCTTGCGGCGCGCCATTCTCCGCCGAGGACTCGTCGATCCTCATGGCAAGTCTCCTGAACTGTAGGCGGCCGGAGCACAAAACTGCGCGCTCAGCGGTCCGCAAAAAGCGCAAGCACGTCCAGCGCAGGCCGTCACTCCAAGGACAGGGCGAGAGAGCGAGCGGGTGGCAGTGCAGGTAATCCTGGAAGAGATCAGCGACAGCGCCGCGCCGCGGAGCACATTGCTCGCGCACCGACGCCCACCGCATCTCGTTAAGACACGCGCATTATACCCGTGCTGAAGCGCTGGGCGTCAAATTCGGCGAGTAGAGAAGAGCGAGATAATGAAAGGGCTCCGAGCAGCCGCCCGGAGCCTGTTTGTAGCGGAGCCCGGACTCGAACCGGGGACCTAACGATTATGAGCCGTTCGCTCTAACCGACTGAGCTACTCCGCCAGATGGGGAACTACGGTTTATTATAGCATGGTCGGCTGCGAGGGGCAAGGTTGAGCCAGCGCGAGATCATCGTGAAGTGCGATCTCGTGCCGCCGGAGGTTATACCCTCATGATCGCCCCTGGCGTAGGAGACGAATGTACACCGAGTGATTCGGCCACACCCGTTTCATGAGCGCCACTCCGCGACCTGAGGATCGACCCGCTTGTTCGTCGTCATGGGCGTTTGCCCCCGGCTGCAGTACTCCCGTTTCGTTGTTGTGGGGAAGCAAGTTCCGGAAGATTGAATGAGCGCGTGGGACCGCAGATGTAGTGAGATGGTAGAATGTCCCCGGAGGGATTCTAATGGCTGGCCCACTGATGGAACTGGAGGGAACCTGGGAAGAGATCGCTTCGCGGGCAAGCGATCTCACGGGCCATCGCCTGCGTGTTACGGTGCTCCATGCAGAGGATGGTGCAGCCGCTACGCCGGCCGCGGCCGTAGATGATGAGGATTGCCTAGGGAAATTGATCGCGGCAACTAGGTCAGACATGGGTGTCGCGGATCTGGCGCGAGAGCATGATCATTTCGCTCACGGCAAGGCCAAGAGAGCATTGTGACGCCGGTTTTCGTGGATTCTGTTGCCTGGATTGCCCTCTTCAACGCCCGCGACGATCTTCACGCCCCCGCGCTTGCCAAGCGCAAAGAGCTATATCTCTCCAAGACACCTCTATTGGCGACCGAGTTTGTCCTCTTGGAAGTCTCGTATGCCCAGTCGGCGCCCCGCTGCCGCACGAAAACGGTTCCGTTTCTGCTAGGACTCCAAAAGCAGTCCACCCTCACAATCATGCCCGTTTCATCGCGGTCTGTGGTGGGAGGTATCGCGCTGTTCGAGGATCGACCCGACAAGGAGTGGTCGCTAACGGATTGCATCAGCTTTGTCGTAATGAAAGAGCACCGGATCACGGATGCCTTCACGCTGGATCACCACTTTGTGCAAGCCGGATACGGGGACGTCTGGCACTCTATCCAGACAGATAGGGCCCTATGGCGTGCGGGTGTGACACATCCGTTTCCCCTACCAATCCATACACCCACTCACCCATACACTTTCAATACTCTCGTTTCAGCGTGATCCCCGCCTGCAGCTGGGGATAGCGGCCGTTGGCATCCGGTGCAACCGACCGGCTGCGGCACTCGTAGGAGTGCTATACGACTTGTCCGCTGAGGAGATTCCGCATGTCCAAGTGTCCGAAGTGCAATGCCTCACTGCCCGACGCAGCCTATTCTTGTCAGTTCTGCGGAAGCTCGTGGGGCGCTCCGCCTCCGGTGCGACGGGCGGGTGGTCGCGGAGGCGCAACTACCTCGGGGGGCTGGGAACGAAAGGCCTACTACGCAATCTCCGCTTGGTGGATGATAAGCGGCATTCTGTCAATCTTGTCCGAGACTGTGCTTGCCGATGCAGATTCCGGCGGGAACATACTTGGCATTGCGTCTGGGGCGTTCATGGCGTTGGTCGGTCTGGGGCTTATCCTCAACGTGGAGTTCATCCGGAGCTTTGTCAACATCGTCTGCTTTGTGAACATCGCCTTCGGATGCCTCGGAGTGCTTGGCTTCTTTCTCTTCGCAGCGGCGCCCGGCATTTGGGGACCAATCCTCTTGTTAGCTCACGTACTCGACATGGCTTTATCCGTGTTGATGATCTATGTCATCGGCGAGACGGATCGAGCGCCAGATTTCTAGTCTCCATCTCTTTGCACGTGGGCGGCGGCACGCTTAGCCGCCCTTTCCGCGTGGCACGAGAGCCTTGACACCACTCTGGTCTTTTTGACTGTCTCGCACCGGGAGATTCTTCGGCTTAGCCACATTGTTCCTTGTCGGCTCGGTGCTATGCTTCGGCCTGCCGATTTCTATGCGCTGCTTCCGATCCGCTTCCGGCCCGATCTCTGGCCAGTAGCCATTTGGCAGGACGTAGTGTTCCAGCGCCTTCGCCTTGCTGACGTCGTCGAGATTGTTGATCCGAGGAACTCGCGGCACCACTGGACTGGTTGCGCCGTGTAGGAGCTTGCGCGCGGTTCGCCCCGAGGCATCCGGCACGTCGAGGAACGACTCGGAACGCATCGCCTTCGCGATGGCATCGCGGTCTGCCTTCTTGCCGGTTACCTGCACGCTGGGCTTTGTTCCTCCAGTGTCCGGCTGCGCAATGTCCGAGAGGTCGGTAGTACCGGCCACATCCGTCTTGGGATCAGCCTGCAGGGAGGGTCCGTCCGTAGGGACGTGCCATGAACCGGATTGCTTATCGACGGCCGGCAGAACGGCCTCGGGTCGAGGCTGCGGCACGACAATTTTGGGTAGGTGTGCTGGCTGAACGGCAAGGCGGTGCGCCACCAAAGCGCTCGAACCAACGACGAGTAGAAGGCAGCACGCGCC
>VFKD01000544.1 GCA_009885735.1 bacterium | reverse complement strand
GTGGACTTGGCTCCCGTCAGCGACTCCGGTCTGCTGGTTCAGGCGACGGCTGCTGCTCTGCATGTTCCGGAGGAAAAGGGTCTGGCAATCGAAGCCACGCTCAAAGAGCACTTGCGGTCGCGCCGCCTGTTGCTGGTGCTGGATAACTGCGAGCACGTCCTCGAAGCATCCGCCGCAATAACGGAGACCCTACTGGCGTATTGCCCTCACCTGCGAATATTGGCGACCAGCCGCCGGCCGCTCGGCCTGCGCGGAGAGGTCACTTGGCGCGTTCCCTCCCTCTCGGTTCCAGACCCAGACACTCCAGAGCATGACCCGGCGGACTCTGTGGCAGGGATGCTCGAACACTCGGCGGTACGGCTGTTCGTGGAACGTGCACGGTCAGTTTCGAAAGGATTCCACCTCGATGAGGCCAACAAGCGCGCCGTCGCGAGCATCTGCCGTCGTGTAAGCGGGATTGCCCTGGCCCTGGAGCTCGCGGCTTCGCGGGTTCGCTCGCTCTCCGTTCAGCAGATCGACGCTCGGCTGAAGGATCACTTCGGCCTGCTCGCCAGTCGCCAACCAGGCAGCGTGCCTCGGCACCAAACCCTGCGCGCGACGATGGACTGGAGCCACGACCTTCTGTCAGGCGCTCAGAAGTCTCTGCTGCGCCGGCTTGCTGTCTTCTCGGGTGGCTGGACACTAGAGGCTGCGGAGCGTGTCTCCGCCCATACCGACGGTGACCAAGCTTGCCCGTCCCGCTCACAGCAACTCCTCGAGGCGATGACAGACCTGGTGGACGCGTCGTTGGTCGTCTACACGTCCCAGCCGGACGGAGAGGACCGATATCACCTGCTGGAGACGACTCGCCAATATGCCTGGGAGAAGCTGGATGCTGCCGGAGAGACAAACGCCATCCGGAATCGGCATGTCGACTGGTGCGTCGATCTGGCCGAGTTCGCCGAGCCGCAACTTCACGGCCCGGACCAGGCCGAGTGGCTGCGGCGGCTGGACAGGGAGCACGACAACTTGAGAACGGCTCTCTCGCGGAGCCTGGAGGTGGTGGGATCCACGGATGGTCTTCGCCTCTGTGGGGCGCTGCAGCATTTCTGGGTGGTTCGCTCGCACGTCTCGGAGGCCCGAGAGTGGTGCGAGCGAGCGCTTGCCGCCGGCTCCCAAGGGCCATCGCGTGAGAGGGCGATGGCATTCATCACACTGGGCCTAATGATGGGATGGACAGTCGCCCCTGGCGCGGGCTCTAGTTTCCATGAAGAGAGCCTAGCTATCTGCCGCGAGATTGAATATCAGAGGGGAGCGGCCCTGGCGCACAGCCACTTTAGGGAGTTTGAACAGAGCCTTGCAATCTATCGGGAGCTCGGAGATCGCTGGGGGATGGCGCTCGCGCTGAGGGGACTCGCGACGGATGTCAGAGATCGAGGAGACATCGCAGCTGCAGTTGCTCTTTTCGACGAGAGTCTAGCGCTGTTCCGCGAGGTCGGCGACCGATACGAGATCACCTGGCAGCTCATGCATATGGCCTCAATTCTTAGGGAGAACTGCGACACCGCGACTTGGAGGTCGTACATCACAGAGGTCCAGTCCTACGCCCTTGAGCTTGGAGACACCGAGGGAAGCGCTGGCATGAACTCAAACCTGGCGGTGATTGCCTATGATGAAGGTGACTTTGCCACGGCAAGGACGCTCCTGCAGGATTGTCTTGACCTCGGCCGCAGTCGCGGGAATAGATTCTCGATCGCTAACTCTCTCCAGCAACTGGGAGAGGCCGACTATGTCCAGGGCGACCATGCAGCGGCACGAGTCAGATTCGAGGAGGCTCTTGCCCTGCGCAGGGCTCTTGGACTCCGGCTCGATTGCGCGGAGACGCTGTGCTGGCTGGGACAAACAGCAGTGGCACAGCGAGCGTACTCAGTGGCGCGCGACCAGTTCGCAGAGAGCCTGCAGACATGGCAGGAGATTGGGTCTCGGCGAGACCTTCCACCTGCCTTCGAGGGGTTCGGCGCCATTGCCCTGCAGCAGGGCAAGCCGGAACGCGCAGCAGCACTGTTCAGTGTAGCGGACGCGACTCGCAGTAAGATTGGGCCGCCGCTCTTCCCGAATGAGAAAGCGGAGTTCGAGCGCAGCGTGGCGGCTGTGCGGGAAGGACTGGACGAGGTGGCGTTCACCGCGGCTTGGGCCAGGGGACAAGAGATGACAGTGGAGCAGGCGATTGAATACGCGCTACGGAGTTAGTGGGCAGGCATTCCTGCGGAAGCAGGAATCCAGAAGAGGGGAGCTGGATTCCTGCTAAGGACATGCAGGAATGACGGCTTGATAGTCGGCGGCGCCTTCCCGAGCAACGTGCATGGTGCAGGCTAGCGGAGGCAACTACCTCGGCGTCAGCAGGAAGCTGCGAACCTCCCCGTTGTGAATGCCCGAGCCGGAAATCTGTCCACGCTCGTTTATGCCATCCGCAAAGACAAGCTCCCAACCGGAGCCGGCTGGAAGCAAGTCGTTGAGGTCCGTAATCACGCCGTTTTCCACCATTATCGCGTGAACGATCTCGTCGACGTCAGACGCTTCCCCGACCGCCTGTCCCCGGTTGTTAATCGCCCACAAACCGCACCAGAACCCTCCCCGGTTCCCGAGGTCGGTCAACACGCCTTTGTCCCAAAGGACGACGTGGAACACACCATCCAGACCCACCGAGTGACCGACGACCTGGCCCTTCTGGTTGAGGTCCCAGGCGGCCGCATAACCGCCTCCAAGCGTACCCAAAACCGTTAACGACCCATTGTCCCAGAGCGCAGGGAATGCGTTAAAGAAGTCGAACGTGGGGTCGACGTGCAATACGCCGCAAATCTGCCCCTGCTCATTAATATCATTGGCCTGACCGCCTCCGAAACCACCGAGCGGAAGGAGGCTAATCCCGCCTTTGTCCCAGACGAAGGGGCGAATACTGAAATATGTAGCGCCATCGAATACGTGCGATCCTCCAACGATCTGCCCGTGGTTGTTTATCGCCTGGGCAAAGCTGCCCGTATCACCAGGCAATGTGCCGAGGCCCATTATGGTTCCGTGGTCCCAGAGAACCCCTTGCGCGTCGTCCCAACTGTTGCCGGCATTTCCGAGAATCTGTCCCCTATCATTGGACGTCAATGCGCTCGCAAATGCTGCCCCTGGCATCATCGGCAGCGCCTGAATGCCCGTTTTTTTCGTCCACGAAAAGGGTACGTTTCCCGTGAAGAAATCCGGGAAGAGGCCCGTGAGGATGTCTCCGTCGCCGCAGTACCCCACCACCAGTCCCGAGTTGTTGAGGGAACGGCTGCCGAATGCAAGGGTGATCGACTTTCCGGGCAAAATGCCGAGGTCGGTGATGGTGTAGCTCT
>VFKD01000346.1 GCA_009885735.1 bacterium | reverse complement strand
CCGGACCCGCGATACCGTCCAGTTACAAGCCACGGGAATCCCTTCGCGAGGCCGCCCGTAGCCATGGGCATTACCTTCGAGGTTGAAACTCCGCTCAGTCGCAGCCGTGCGGGCTCTATCTCCTGCCCAGGCGCGATGAGCAGATAGAAGAATCCGCGTGCTCCGCCGGAGCGCCCGCCGCCCGCCAGCACGTTCAGCTCGCCCTCATGCCGTCCAATGCGAATTCGCCAGTCTTTCTGAGGCTCCCAGTTGTCCGCTTCGAAGCGGCATGAGAGTCCGCCGCTGTTTGCCTTGAATTGGCCTATGAAGTTGTCTCGCACTTCATCGGGTCCGGAATCCGGCATCGTAACCTCCGCGGTGTACTTCTTCAAAGGAGTTCCCTGACTGGGCTGCGGGGGACGGTAGTAGAAGCTATCCGCGTCACTCTCCCAGGGAGAGACGGTGTGGATAACCATCTTCAGTTCTGTCCCTGGCTCGACCGGATAGATCTGAAAATGGTAGTTCGTCTCGCCCCACTGCTCCATGATGGCCGGGTCGCGCCCTCGGCTGGTGACCGCACGGTAGATCTCCCAGGCCTGGTCGTTATCAAGCAGCTTGGCGTCGATTCTCTCGCCCTTGAACCAGTAGCTGTAGCCGGTGATTACCGCGTCCTTGTCTATCACCAGGTTCACGGTCATCTGCGCCGGGGACTTCAGCTCGTGGTCGAAGTGCAGCGTCATGTCGGTTTGAGCGACACCCTGCGAGAGGCGCGCCTGAACCGCGACCTCGCGGAGCGTCACGGCCGCGCCCACCTCGGTGTAGGCCGAGACCTGCACTCCTCCCACACGGCCCTGTGCAGCGACCGCCTGCGCAAAGAGCGCTGACAACAGAATAGCGAGTACACCGGAAAGCATCCTGCTCATGCCGACCTCCTGGGTGGAAGCGTTTCTGAAGGCTGGTTGACGTGGCGCGCGGTTTGAAGTGCGCCGAGGCTGCTGGACAGCGGGCGCGATAGTTCGCGCTGTGCTTG
>VFKD01000568.1 GCA_009885735.1 bacterium | reverse complement strand
GCGGAGGCATCTTCCGAGCACGTCTGCGCGTGGACGGTTTTGTTTCGATAGATGCAGGAACGGTCACGACCAAACCGCTTCAATTCGAGGGCGGCAACTTGTATGTGAACTCGGTTGGCGCCGTTAGCGTCGAGGTCCTAAGCAACGTAGGCCAAGTGCTTGGAACCAGCACTGTAAGCGGTGACTCACTGCGGCATAAGGTGACTTTCGGCGGGAAGTCGCTCCGCAAGCTGGCGCCGAAGGGGCTCGTTTCCTTGCGGTTTACCGTGATGGGCACAGGCAGCCTCTATTCATTCACCATGCGCTGATAAAGTGCACCGTCGGTTGAAACCGCGGCTGTGAAGAGCACGAAGTCCGCCTTCGCGGACTGTGGGCGGGAGTGCGAACCGTCGGAGCGCGGGCGTCCCGCCCGCCACGCCTGCGCGTAAGCTAGGTAGTCGAAGTGAGGAGCAGCATGATAGGTCGTCGCGAATTGTTGAACAATGGTCTTACCTCGGCAGCAGCCCTGTGGCGCCCGGCGCTCCTTGGCTCGCCTGAGTCGGGCGACGCTCTCAATCTCGACCCAGGCCCGCAGCTCTTCCTCGACGACTACCTCATCGACCGACTCCATGGACTAAAGCGCGAGGTGCGGCCGCCGAAGCGATTCGGACCACCGGTCCTGGACAGCAAGACCTTTGGCACGACTCAGCCCTACCTTACCGTTCTGCGCGACGAAAGACGCGGATTCCGCATGTTCTACAACAACGGTCCCTCCATCTGGCACGCCGACTCCGAGGACGGCCTCGAGTGGACCAATCCTCGCGAGGTCTGGTTCCGCAAGCGCGGATACTGCTGCAGCGTGGTGGATGACGGCGTGCGGTGCGCCGACCCGTCCCGCCGGTTCAAGCTTGCTCACTGGTCGTCCACAATTGACGACAAGCCAGGAGATGACGGCGGAATGTGGGTGGGATACTCACCGGACGGGTTCACCTGGTCCCAGCCCGACAAGAAGCCGGTTCTCTGGACCTACCCGGAGGCCTGGCCCCAGCCGACGCGCCACGGGGTGGGAGACACGCTCGACGTCTACTTTGATCCCCTCACAAGGTTGTATCGCGTGGCTATCAAGGTGAATGCTCTGACGGAGGACGGATACTCCACTGCTCCCAAGGCGGGAAAGGCCATCCGGCGGCTCATCGGCATGTCCACGAGCAAGGACTTCATGCATTGGGAGAAGCCGTGGCGAATTCATGCTCCAGACGCTAGGGATAAGGGGATGCTCGAATTCTATGGCATGGGCGGAATGCACATGCGCGGAGGGCTCCACATCGGCTTGGTGCGCGTGCTGCGAGACGATCTTCCCTGCGACAAGGATGGGCCGATAGACGGAATCGGCTACACAGCGCTCGCCACAAGCCGTGACGGCGTGACGTGGAACCGGTTCCGCGAGCCGTTTCTGGACCGCAACCCCGAACCCGGATCGTGGGACCATGCGATGACCTGGATGAGCATGGCCGTTCCGGTGGGAGACGAGGTCTATTTCTACTACGGAGGCTATGCGCGCGGCCACAAGATTGAGCCGAAGACGGAGCGGCAGATCGGCTTGGCGCGTATGAAGAGAGACCGATATGTCGCGCTGGTCCCCACGAGCAGCCAAGGCAAAATGGTCACGAAGCCGTTCATTCTTCCCGGCGGCAGTCTGACGCTGAACGCCGATGCCTCTCGCGGGGAGGTGCGGGTTCGGCTCCTGGGCGCAAGCGGATCACCCTCGAAGGCGCTCGGTACCCCGGAAGCTAAGCCAATAGCTGGTGACCACTTGGCAGCCCAGGTTAGGTGGCAGGCATCGCTTCAGAAGCTGAGAGGCAAGGCTGTGCGGCTCGAGTTCACGGTGCGAAACGCGGAACTGTATGGGTTTGAGTTTGGGTTGTAGGCGGCGTGATACAATGTAGTTGGCTGTGGGCAGCGGTTGTGCCCGAACACACGTCGGCAATCGGTTGGTGCAACAACGGGACTGCGCTGCTCGAGCAGGATTTTCTGTGCACAGCTCCTCAAGTGCGCATCGGTATCTAGGGAAGACCAAGCTAATGGATTACAAGAAGATTCTGACACTCGAACCAGGTAAGCGCGGAGGCAGACCGTGTATTC
>VFKD01000602.1 GCA_009885735.1 bacterium | reverse complement strand
TGATCCTCATGGCCACCGACATCCTAGGCAGCACTCAGCCTCGGCTCGGCCTCATCGACATTGAGGTTGCTCGCAACGCATTTGGCCGCCAGATAGCCAGCTTCGAGGCGGACATTCCACTACCCTGTATTGGTTCCGAACCCGTGCGCGGGGTGTTCATTCGCGCTCCCTACGTCACTCGTGTTGGAGCTGGAGTCGAGACTCTCGGAGAGTTTGAGGACAAGATCGTTGCCGTCCGCGCAGGCCGACTCTTAGGCACGGCTTTTCATCCTGAGCTCACGTCAGATACGCGCGTTCACTCCCTCTTTGCAAGAATTGTGAGTGAATCCGAGCCCTGATGTGGAAGGGCGCTCAAAAATAAGACCGCCCGTGCCGATATGTCGGCACGGGCGGTTTGTCTTCCATAAAGCGACGGGAACGCCTTATCAAGACTCCCCGAATTGCGGATCCATGGGAATCAGGCCCAGACGAGCCGCCCGTCTAAACGCCTGCACACGATTCGAGACTTGCAGCTTCTCGTAGATATTCGCGAGGTGGAAGTCCACGGTTCGCTTTGATACATACAGTAGGTCCGCGACCTGCTTGCTGCTCTGTCCTTCTATCACAAGGGTGAGGACTTCGATCTCGCGCTTCGTCAGCTTGATCGGATCTTCCTCAGTCCGGCGTTCGCCAATTGCTATACTGCCCACTCTATTCTCCCTCCAGGTCCCAAGTCGCCCGGGAAAGCGCTTAGGTCGCTCAACACTGGTATTCTTCCACATGGCCAATCGAGTTACCATACAATTGCGGCCCGTGGATATACCGGTATTCAGAGAGCTAGAGGTAGACATTCGTATCAATTCCAGGGCGAACAACACCCTTGGAGCGTGAGACCGGAGCCGCTTAAGCCGCCCCGATGATCTTGTCGAGGCGGCGGCTCAGATCGCGAATGTACTCCGCGTTGCCGCCTCCCAACTCGAGGGTCATGTAGCCGGTAAACCCAATCTCCTCGAACGCCTTGCGCACCTCCTGCCAGTCGATGCTGCCGTCCAGGATGTTCACCCACTCTCCACCCGTTCCCAGCCCAGGCCCACCCTTGAAGTCCTTGATGTGGACCTTCCGAATCCGGCGTCCAAGCGTTCGAATCCAGTCCTGGGGCCAGCCAAACCTGACGACGTTTCCCACGTCAAAATAGGCATGCACCCAAGGGCTTTTGAAGTCGTCCACATACTTCGCAAACTCCAGCGGGCTCAGTAGGAAGTTATTCCAAACCTCCTCAATGTCGATTCGCACTTTTGCCTCTTGTGCGGCCGGGATGAGCTTGCGGATGTTGGCATGTGAGCGCTTCCACGCATCGGCATAGCGCACCTTTGCGTTCACGACGGCGGGCACCAGCAGAAGTCCGTCGCATCCCATGGCCGCGGCGCCCTTAAGGCCGGCGCGCACGCTCGCCATTCCACGCTCTATCACCTCGGGCTCTGCGCTCGAAAGAGGCGCGCCCCATCCTCCGAATATTACTGAGTGGATGGAGACGCTGGCCCGCTCGGCTGCTGCCCGCATCTTCTCGCATTCGCCGATATTCGTGAGCGGGGGCGCCTCAATGCCCTCGAAACCAGCGTCCTTCGCAAGCATGAACCGATCCGCCATGGCACCGGGAAGCATGTCGTAGAGAATCGACTTCTTTGGCCTAGCCGATTGCGCCTCCTTGGCGCCCACAGTAGCCGCCACCAGCGTTCCGCCCGCTGTGGTCAAAAGTTCTCGTCGTCCTATCTCCAGCATTTCAAGACCTCCATTCGTATCCTATTTTAAGTTGAACCGTGCGGCTCGGCGGGCTCAGAAAGCAAGGCACACTCAACGCAACTCTCAAGATTGTGCGCACTTGGACCAACATTGATACTAGTCCACGACGCGCCCGAACTACTGACCACAATAGATTCCCGGGTGTCGCCGTGGCGAACACGCGCACTAGTATGCTGAACACGGAGGTTTGCCCCATGCCCGTTCTAGACCAGTCGCCTGACATTGCCGATATCGGCACCACTCTCCCGCCCATCTTTGGGCGATGCCCAATCTGCTCGAAGCACCTTAGCCCTCGCGACCGATACACCGGCAAGCCGAAAGCGCCGCCCATTGGGCAGGGCGCACTCTCCAGGGCCAAGTGCGACGGCTGCGGCGGCATTATCGAGTACGTCGGCTCCGGAAACTGGAGAGAGTTCAGCGGTTAGCGCCGAAAACTCCGCTTTCCTTCCCTCAGCTCCTCGCGGTTTGCCGGTGGCACGCTGCGCTTGCCTGCGCCCGATAGACAGGTGCGATGGCGGACACCGGATTCCCTCCTCGCTGTGTACATATGCCCAATCTTGCGAATCTCGAAGGGCCTTCATGCCGCGAGGTAGAATACGGTCTGCAAGAGTGTTCTGCCCCGCACTCCCGAATCCTTTGTGGTGCGCGGGGCAGCCGAACGCCAGACCACGCTTCGAGGAGAACATGACGTGATAAGAGTTGGATTGGTTGGCTGCGGTGGAATTATGGGCGCCCATTTGCCGGGCTGGAGAGCAGTAGAGGGACGTGCAGTCGTGACCGCGGCATGCGACGTGAGCGCGGACAACGCGAAGAAGCGCGCCGATGAGCTGGGCGGAACCGCAGCCGTGTACGCAGACTGGAAACAGATGCTCGCGGACGACAAGGTGGACGCTGTCGATATCGCCCTTCCCCACAAGTTTCACCGCGATGCGATAGTCGACGCGGCAGAGGCCGGCAAGCACGTCCTCACCGAGAAGCCGCTCTGCACTTCGCTTCAAGAGGCTGAAGACATTGAAGCCGCCGTGAAGGCCAACAACGTAACGCTGATGTGCGCGCACAATCAGATGTTCGAGCCCGCGCCGAGAACCGCGAGAAAGTGGATCAAGGACGGGCGCATTGGACGAGTCTTCAGCCTGCGAACCATCGACTGCTTCCTAGCCGGTGCTGCACGTCAGGCGCCGGGAGCTTGGGGATGGCGCGCCACTGCGTCCGAGGCCGGTGGCGGGTGCGCGCTAGACACCGGGTATCACCCCACGTATATGCTCATCTCCATTGCAAACTCGGACCCAAAAGAGGTCGTGAGCATGAGCGACAACTACAATCAGCCCTTCTTAGATGCAGAAGACACGGCGCAGACCATGGTGCGATTTGCAAGTGGCGCGGTCGGCACCCTTCAGACGTCCTGGGGCTATCCGAACCCGAACGGGCATTGGCAGATTCATGCCATCGGCGAGCTTGGACAGATCTACGGCCGCGGCAACACCTTGCACTTTCAGCCGATGGAGGGAGAGGTCGAGTCGCATGACCTCGCTCCCGAGAACGGATTCGTAGGCGAGATCAAGCACTTCGTGGACTGCATAGAGAATGGAACCACTCCTGAGCAGGGCCTGCACGAGGGCATCACGGTTCTCAAAGTGATCCTGGGCGGCTATCAGTCGGAAAAAGAGAAGCGGGTCATACAGATCTAGGCGAACATCGGATGCAATCCTAGGGCCGACCCGACGCACCAAGGGTCGGCCTTCGCCTACCTTTGCACCGCACCGATTGGGTCAACGGAGATCACCAATTGAGAAGCCTTCTTCTAGCCCTGGCTGCCAACAAGTCGGTAGAGAACCGCGTGCGACGCAGCCGTCTATGGGCTCCCATCGTGCGCCGATTTGTGGCTGGCGAAGCAATGGAGGACCTCGTCACCCCGGTGCGCGAGCTGAGCAAGGCAGGAATAGCCGCAATCCTCAGCTACCTGGGCGAGAATGTGGAAAACCGGAACGAAGCGCAGGAGGCCGTCGATTACTACCATCGGCTCTTCCACTTTGCCGCCGAGCAGAAGCTCGACGCCTATGTATCGCTCAAGCTTACTCAGCTAGGACTCGACATCTCGAACGAGCTGGCCCTCAGCAACCTGTCCGCGCTTGTCGCCTCCGCGGGAGAGAACGGCCTCTTCGTGCGGGTGGACATGGAGGGCTCCGCGTATGTAGAGAGAACGCTTGAGATCGTTTGCTCGGTTCGTAAAGAGCACGAAAATGTTGGCACGGTCCTGCAGGCCTATCTACACAGGTCCATCGCGGACCTTGACGCGGCCCTAGGGTCCGGCCTGCGAATCCGATTAGTGAAGGGCGCCTACCGCGAGCCGGACTCCGTGGCAATACAGCGCATGCCCGAGATTCGCGAGAGATTCACTCAGATGACGTGTACG
>VFKD01000174.1 GCA_009885735.1 bacterium | reverse complement strand
ATGGCGCTGTCCGCGAAGCAGAGCGGGCTATCCGGTGTGGTGGCCTCCCCACACGAGATTTCAGCGGTCCGCGCGGCTTGCGGTCCAGACTTTCTCATCGTGACCCCCGGAGTGCGACCGGTGGGCGTAGACGCGGGCGACCAACGCCGCGTCATGACCCCGGGCGAGGCTGTCCGACTTGGCGCCGACTACCTCGTGGTGGGCCGCGCAATCACCGCGGATCCAGACCCACTTGCTGCGGCCGCGCGCATTGCTGAGGAAATCGCCGAGGCGGTCAGCGCTTAGGCGGTGCTGAAGGAAATCGCCGAGTTCAGCGTTCGCGTTGACGTATCTCCCTCGGAAAGGTATAGTTCAGCCAAGTCTAGGGAAGCAAATCTGCGTTCCTGTGGGACCAACCGACAACCAACTTGGCATCGCCGCAGCCAACAAACATCACATGAGCAGCCACTTACACCAACCACGAGATGAGGACTGGACATGCTCCTCCGCCACTGGCGGCGACGCATCGCCCACAGCCGAATACTGGTCCTCTTCGCCGTGCTCGGCCCCGGAATCGTGGCTGCGAGCGCAGGCAACGACGCGGGTGGCGTAGCCACCTACTCTCAGGCAGGCGCCCAGTACGGCTATTCGCTCCTCTGGGTTCTTCTCCTCCTCACTTTTAGCCTCGCCATTGCCCAAGAGATGGGCGCGCGCATGGCAACTGTCACCGGCAAAGGCCTCGCGGACCTCGTGCGCGAGGAGTTCGGCGTGAAGGTGACCCTCTTCGCAATGATCGCACTCGTCATTGCAAACGTAGCCACCACAATCGCGGAGTTTGCCGGCATTGCTGCGGTCATCGAAATGTTCCTCCCGAGATCAACAAAGTACTATCTGGTCCCACTGTTGGCCGTGGCCCTGTGGTTCCTGGTTGCCAGAGGCACCTACAAGCGCGTCGAGCGCATCTTTCTAGCCATGTGCCTCATCTACCTCACGTACGTGGTCTCCGCGTTCCTGGCTCATCCACCGTGGGGAACGGTGGTGAAGAACCTGGTGGTGCCGGACATGCCGCGGCAGGGCCTAGGCCACGGCTACCTCCAAATGGTGATAGCGCTAGTGGGCACCACGATCGCCCCCTGGATGCAGTTCTATGTCCAGTCGAGCGTTCGAGACAAGGGCATCAAGCTCAAGGACTACTCGCTGGAGAGGATCGACGTGCTCTCAGGTGCGGTCCTGAGCAACCTCATCTCGTTCTTTATCGTGGTGACGTGCGCAGCCACGCTGTGGGCCGGCGGGTATGTGGTGTCGTCGGGATTCGATGCGAACGTTGCAGCCCGGGCCCTCGAGCCCGTCGCCGGCAGCGCCGCCAAGGTTCTCTTCGCCATCGGCCTCTTCAATGCTGCCATGGTGGGCGCGGTCGCCGTGCCGCTCTCCACGGCCTACGCGGTCACAGAGGCTCTTGGATGGGAGAGCGGCCTCGGGAGGCGCATTCGCGAGGCGCCGCTCTTCATCGGCGTCTACACGGCAGTCCTCATTCTGGCCACGGCCGTGGTGCTGACGCCAGGCATCCACCTGTTCAAGGTCATCCTCACCGCACAGATCATCAACGGAGTGCTGCTTCCAGTCATTCTGGTCCTGATGCTGATTCTAGTAAACAAACGGCGCCTCATGGGCAGCTATGTGAATGGGCGCATCTACAACGCACTTGCGTGGGCTACCGTAGTCGCTGTGGCGTCTCTCTCCATCGCTTACCTCGTCCAGTCGGTGTGATGCTGTCATATTCGGCAGCGTAACCAGTGACTGTCGCGTCCGTAGGATCGCGTGGGTTGCGATACGGGGCCTAACGTGATATGATCAGTGTCAGCATCCTTCGAAAGAGACACATAAGCAATGGTGATGGAACTTGCACCGCAGCCTGCACCTATCTCACCGAAACACACCTCTGTTGAGGAGTATCTCGTCCGCGAGCGGCGAGCCGAGTACCGCAGCGACTATATCTACGGCGAGATTCGAGCCATGTCCGGCGGGAGCCTGCGCCACGCCCGAATTATTGCCGGCCTACACGCAGCTGTCGACGCGCGCCTCCGAGGAAAGCAATGCGATACAATCTTGGGCGACCTGCAACTGCAGGTGGACCCAGACGGCCTATACGTCTATCCAGACCTCACTGTAATCTGCGGCAAGCCTCGGCTTCTGGATCAGAATCAGGACGTGCTCCTGAACCCAACCGTCATCTTCGAGGTCCTGTCACCAAGCACGGAGAACTACGACCTCGGCCTCAAGAGCACCAGATACCGCAAGATCGAATCGCTGAAGGACCTGCTATTGATATCCCAATCAGAGCCGATGGTGGAGCACTACTCCCGGCAGAGCGACGAGGTCTGGCTGCTAACCACCATTCGCGGGCCAAGCGGCCATGTGCGGATAGAGTCTATCGACTGCACCCTACCCCTTGTCGAGATCTATGAGAGAGTGGAGTTCGGCACATAGTGCTGCCTGCGGCTTTTGAACGTACTATAAGGCAGTTCGCCACGAAAGCGATTTATGAACCATGGTGATGGAACTTGCACCCGTGGCTGCGTCCATCGCGCCGCCGCACGTCTCGGTCGAGGAGTATCTCGTCCGCGAGCGGCGAGCCGAGTACCGCAGCGACTATGTGTACGGCGAGATCCGCGCGATGTCAGGCGGGAGCCTAACCCACAACGCAATTATTCCGAGCTTAACTCTGGCGGTCGGCCGTCAACTTCAAGGCAAGCCGTGCATGCCTCTCTCCAGTGATATGAAGATCGCAGTAGAGCCGGCAGGGCTTTATGTCTATCCGGATCTCGCCATCGTCTGCGGCAAGGCCCGCCTGCTCGATCAGCATCAGGACATCCTTCTCAATCCAACTGTCATTTTCGAGGTGATCTCACCAAGTACAGAGGACTACGATCGCGGCCTAAAGGGCACGCGCTACCGCCAAGTGGAGTCTCTTCAGGATTACATCATGATCTCGCAGTCGGAAGCGTTCGTGGAGCACTTCTCGCGGCGCGAGGACGGCTTGTGGGTCGTCGAGACAGTTAAGGGCCTGAGCGGCAGAGTGCGAATTGAGTCGATAGATTGCACTCTGCTGCTTTCAGATATCTATGAGAGAGTGGAGTTCGGCGAGTAGTCTCCGACATTCCTGATTGACAATCCGTACCGGGCCTGATAGAATTCGTCATCCAAGCAGACGACGAGGCCTGATGCGAAACACTGTTCAACTGAAGCGCAAGTCTTGACCCCCAGCAAGAGCCCGACCTCAAGACCAACACTCGCGGCACGCATCGCAGTTGCGTTCGCCGTGGCTTTGCCTACTCTGCTCCTCTACGGCTGTGCCGACGAGTCTCTGCCAACGGGCGTCAAGAAGCTCACTGTCTGGGGCCTACAGATGGGCGAAGAGCTCAAGGGGCTCGATGCAAAGATCGCCGAGTTCGAGCGGCGAAACCCGAAAGTAAAGGTGAGCGTCCTCTCGATGGGCGCAGGCCAGATGAACCCCCAGAAGCTGATGACGGCCATCGTGGGCAACGTTCCGCCAGACGTCATCTACCAGGATCGCTTCACCATTGGTGACTGGGCGTCGAGAGACACCTTCCAATCGCTCGACGCCTATATCAAGCGTGACCGCGACGAGCCGATGGGAGTGCGGCAGGAGGACTACTTCAAGCCGTGCTGGGCGGAGGCGCAGTATAAGGGCAGCACGTTCGCCGTGCCGGCGACTACGGACGACCGCGCTCTCTACTGGAACAAAGCGATATTCCGAAAGGCCGGTCTCGATCCCGAGAAGCCTCCACGCACGTGGGAAGAGCTTCGGGACCTCACAACGAAACTCACGCGATACAACGTGCGGGACGGTTCGTACGAGACCGTGGGCTTCATCCCAAACTACGGCAACTCATTCCTCTACATCTATAGCTGGGCGAACGGCGGCGAGTTCATGTCTGCCGACGGTCGCACCTGCACAATGAACTCGAAAGAGAATGTGGATGCCCTGCAGTTCATGGTGGACATGTACGGCCTGGTTGGCGGAATCGACAAGATTGCAGCCTTCACCTCGGGATTTCAGACAAACGACCTCGACCCGTTCCTCACCGGTAAGGTCGCAATGAAGATCGACGGCAACTGGGTTCTGAACAACATCGCGCGGTTTGGACCCGACCTGGACTTCGGCGTAGCTCCCGCGCCGGTGCCTGCGGAACGGCTTGAGCAGACGCTTGGAGGCAAGAAGGGCCGGTTCACAGGGCAAGCACCCTTCATCACGTGGTCCGGCGGCTTCTCGTATGCACTTCCTGTCGGCTCCAAGAATCCTGACATTGGCTGGGAGTTCATCAAGTGGATGCAGAGCCCCGAAGCGGGCCTCATAGAATCGCGCGCCCAAAAGGCATTCAATGTCACAAAGGAGCGCCCGTACGTTCCAAACATGTCCGCCAATATTCGCGTGAACGACGCCGTGTTCAAAGAGTTCGGCCCAACGCTCGAAAAGTACAGCAAGCCGCTCGAGATGTTTCTGGGAATGATGCCGCAGGCCAGATTCCGCCCGGTCACGTTCGTGGGACAGCGGCTCTGGGATGAGCACATTCGCGCGTTCGACCAGGCGACGCACCTTGTGAAGACTCCACTGGAGGCCATGGACGCCGGGACGCGGGTTGCACAGGTCGAGCTCGACAAAGTGCTGAACCGCAAGGGTTCAACCGACCTGAATCCCGCAGTACCCTACGTGTTTGCCGCCGTATGCCTTGCCGCATTGCTCGGCTTTGTGATCAGCCGCATCATCGCGGTGCGCCGCATGGGCCGCATTACTCGCCAGGAGACTCTCGCCGGCTACGCCTTCGCCGCCCCGTGGATGATCGGCTTTGTTGCGCTCACTGCAGGACCGATCGTCACCTCCATGTTTCTTAGCCTGTGCGACTATGACGTGCTTCATTCCCCCAAGTTTCTGGGGTTTAGCAACTACCAGGAACTGCTCGGGGTAGACATCTATTACCTCAAGACCTCGCTTCTTAATGTGCTCTATCTCGCCATGATAGGCATTCCACTTGGGATATGCACTGGTCTCTCCATCGCGATGCTGCTCAACTCAAAGGTCGGCGGCATGAGCGCGTATCGCACATGCTTCTACCTGCCGTCGATCGTTCCTGTGGTGGCCAGCGCCGTACTCTGGGCGTGGGTCCTTAACGGCGATCCGAACCGCGGACTACTCAACGCGCTGTGGAAGTCGAGCCTCCAAGAGTGGTTCGGCATTGGTCCTCCTGCGTGGTTCGCAGCTGCGGAGTGGGCCAAGCCGGGTCTGATCGTCCAGGGTCTCTGGGGAGCAGGCGGCGGAATGATTCTGTGGCTGGCCGGACTGCAGGGCATCCCGCAGCACCTCTATGAGGCCGCCGAGATGGACGGGGCGAACTGGCTGCACAAGTTCCGAGCAGTCACCATTCCTATGCTCTCTCCATACATCTTCTTCAACTTGATCATGGGCACTATTCAGACGCTTCAGGAGTTCGATCGCATCTATGTGCTCGCCGGTCAGGGCGCCGGCGGCATTTCAGTTGGTCCCGTCGACAGCATGCTCGTGCCGGTGATGTACCTCTTCAATAATGCGTTCAAGTACTTCAAGATGGGCTATGCGTCAGCGCTCGCCTGGGTACTGTTCCTCATCATCCTGGCCCTCACCGTCATTCAGTTGAAGCTCGCCCCGCGTTGGGTTCACTACGAAGCGGAGAAGGGCTAGGCGCATGCGTGTACCAGTCCTGGCTGTGGCCCCGCCATGAATGTAGTAGAGGTCCTGATATCGATCGGCCTGATCTATCTGGCCGTAGGCTCGCTTATCCTTGTTTTTGCCGCAGCCTACAAGGTAAAGTGCAAGGCATCCATAGCAATTGTGGGTGGAGGCATCCTCGTGGGCGTGGCGCTGGCAGCGACGCTGGCGCGCGCTCCGTTTTCCCAAGTGCTGTCTGTACTGGCGCTCACGACTCTCGGGTGCTTGGCAGCCTATAGACTCTCGCTGAAGCCGAAGATGCACTGGCAAACCCAGAAGGAGCTGCGGATCTGGCGCAGGCAGATTGTCGTTCATCTTGTCCTTGTCACCGGGTCAGCGGTCTTCCTGGTTCCATTCCTGTGGCTAGCAACAACCTCGCTCAAGGAAGACGAGGACATGAGCAGGTTTCCGCCTGTCTGGATTCCACAGCAACAGGTGAAGATTAACATCGACGGGAAGCAGGCGGGCCTCGCAACCGCCATGTACGAGGGCCAAAAAGTAAAGGTTGCCGTTCTGAAGGAGCGAGAGTCCGGCGAGCGCGAGATGCGCATTCTGGAGCCTGAGAACCTCAAGGGACGGGAGTTCACGCTTCCGCGCAGCCAGGTGACTAAGATCAAGCAGTTCGCTCCGGTTTGGAACAACTACCCCGCGGCGCTCAAGTACCTCCCTAAGGAGACCAAATCCGGCCTCGTCTTCTTTGGCAACACTCTAACTCTCTCCGTGCTGACGATCATCGGTACGCTACTTTCCAGCAGTCTCGTCGCCTTCAGCTTCGCACGGCTCAAGTGGCAAGGACGCGATTCTATGTTTATCGTTGTCCTCGCCACTATGATGCTCCCAGCTGCGGTGACCATGATGCCTGCCTTCCTTATCTTTCGGTGGCTAGGCTGGATCGACAGCCTCAAGCCCCTGTGGGTGCCTGCCTTCCTTGGGCGTGACGCGCTCTACATCTTCCTTCTCCGGCAGTTCTTCCTCACTATTCCAAACGACCTGGAAGATGCCGCAAAGATCGACGGCTGCTCGTACTTCGGCATCTACTGGCGCATCATGCTTCCGCTCATCAAGCCCGCCCTTGCGGCTATCACAATCATGACGTTCATGGCGGCTTGGAACAACTTCATGGGTCCGCTCATCTACGTCAGCTCGCCCACGCGGATGCCGTTGGCATACGCCCTCCAGCTCTTCCAGACGGCGCACGGCGGCGAGCCGGGCCTCCTAATGGCTGCCGCAACCATGATGATTATTCCTGTCGTTCTGCTCTTCTTCCTGACTCAGCGCTACTTCATTCAGGGCGTCACGCTCACCGGCATCAAGGGCTAGGCCGAATCAGTGCCAAAACCGCGCAAGCTCAACGTTGGGCTCATCAAAGCAGTCGCCATGTTTATGACGGCCATTCCCATCGGTTTCGCGAGCATGCTGAGCGGGCTTGGCGCCCAGGTTACCGCCGCGCCGGCAATTCAGTTCCTCCTGGGCCTTACGCCCGACCGGTGTGTGGCCACGTCCACCCTCGTCACCCTCGTGTGTGCGGTCGCAGGAGTGCTGGGAGCAGCGTCCAGCGGCATTGAGGTATCCCTAGAGCCTGCGCTCCTGCTTGCAATTGGAGCCACTGTGGGAGTGATGCTCAGCACTGGGCTGACCAAGCGACTTGCAAACCTACGAAACATCCGGATGGCGCAGAGTCTCGTGATCTTGATGACCATCTTCGTCATCATGGATACGATGAGCCGTCGGGTGGGCGGGCCTTCGCATGCAGACTGGAGCATCCTGCAGTCGGCAGGCGGAGTGCTGGTCCTCGGGGCAGTGGCAGGCCTACTCTCCAGGGTGACGAATGTGGCCATGGGTGTGCTGGTGGTGCCGGCTTTGGTATTTCTCGCAGGCCTCAATGTAAGCGTCGCGTTCGTTACGGCCATCTCAGTAGTCGCCCTAGCGTGTATTCTTCCGCTCGTGGGCTACGCCGCTCGCGGACAGATCGAGCCGAGAAGCGGATTTGCCATGTCACTTGGGGGTGGCGCAGCAGCCTACTTCTCAGGAAAGCTCCTTGTGGTGATGCAAGACACAATGAGCCCGATTCCGCTCATCACTTTCGCGGTTATGTCCATGTTCCTCGCGGCATACAACCTCTCTCGGCTAAACGCTCCGCCGCCCGAACCACCTGCAGAGGCTTAGCGGGTACCCTATTGGGGCAGCACGAACCGTTGTGCCAGCCATCCCCACGCCTCACCCGGCCGCTTGGAGCCCTGCATAGCAATGCGATTTGGATTCATCAAGAGTATCTTGCAGAAGGTGGATGCCCTCGTCACCGGCCGTGGGCGCATCGACGAGGAGCTGTTCGAGAGTCTTGAAGAGGCTCTGCTTCAGGCTGACGTCAATGTACATACCACTGTGGCAGTCTTGGATGAACTTCGCACTTCTGTTCGAGAAAATAGGCTCAAGGACGGCCAAGAAGTGCGCGATTGCCTGCGGGCATCGCTCCTTCGGGTTCTCACGAAGGGCGAGGCAGGCTGCTCCAAATTGCGAGTCGCGACTAAAGGCCCATCGGTCTACCTCGTGGTAGGAGTTAATGGGGTTGGCAAAACGACGACCATCGGCAAGCTCGCGTATCGGCTGAACCGCCAGGGCAAGAAAGTAGTGCTGGCCGCAGCTGATACGTTTCGGGCCGCCGCAATCGACCAGCTGGAGCTGTGGGCCAAGCGCGCCGGCGCCGACCTTGTGAAGCACCGGGAGGGGTCCGACCCCTCCGCGGTCGTGTTCGACGCAATCGTCGCAGCGCGGGCGCGCAGCGCGGATGTCGTGATAGCAGATACGGCGGGCCGGCTGCATACGCGGGCGAACCTGATGGACGAACTCAAGAAGATAGATCGAGTGCTGCAAAGAGAACTGGGAAGGCCCGCGGATGAGTGCCTGCTGGTTTTAGATGCAACTACCGGGCAGAATGGCGTGTCTCAAGCTGTGAAGTTTCGCGAAACAGTGCCGCTCACTGGACTGGTGCTGGCAAAGCTGGACGGCAGCGCGCGGGGTGGTATTGTCATCACTATCGCGGATGAACTTGGCCTGCCCATCAAGCTCGCCGGCGTGGGAGAGAAGCCCGAGGACCTTGAGGACTTTGATCCGCAGGCTTTTGTGGCAGCTCTTCTGGCCTGACGGCGTCGTTGCGGCACGCAACAACTGGGTCATTTACCAGCTATGCAAGACGATAGTTTCCCGATATAATCCTAACGTCAGCGGTGGTTACCTGCATTGATTGTTCCCATCAGTGCGCCGGTTGCTAGCCGCGTTACCTCTGGGACGACGGCCAAATCGCACGTCTGCCCACCTATGGATGCGAGGCGCCCTAGCGCAATGAAGACCGTTCACGACGTTCTCCGGCGTACGCCTGTATGGGTGAACCCGGAACACACAATTGAAACCGCAATAATCCTGATGCGCGGACACGATGTAGGCGGCCTGCCGGTAATGTGCGGCGGGGCGCTTGTGGGCCTGATAACGTACAGGCACGTGCTGGGCGCAGACCCGAAAGCTACGGTCGGCGACGTGATGTCTCCGGCGACGGAGGGCTTGTCGCCGTCCGCCTCCGTTCGCGAGGCTGCGGCGGCGATGGCGCTGGCGAAAGTGGACCGCATGCCCGTGATGGAAGGCGGCCGCCTCGTTGGCGTCGTTACGCACGGCGACCTTGTGTCCGAGCTTGGACGATCGTTCGATCCGCTCACCTCTTTGTCGTGGGCAGACTCACT
>VFKD01000051.1 GCA_009885735.1 bacterium | reverse complement strand
GTCCGTGAGTCTTTGAACGGCTGTGTGAGCAGATCCTCTACATGAACTCCGTGCGGTTCGATCATCCGGATGAGGTGTACCTGGTCGCCCAAGGACGCCAGAACCGCCAGAAGCTCAAGCAGTTGGTGATGGTTCTGGTACACCGCAGCATGCACCATATAGGGGCCGTTCTCTTTGTCCTTGCCGGTCATCACCAGGCCGTGGGTGAGCCTGCCATCGGCATCCCGAAATCCAAGGCCAAACCACTTCTCGATCCAGTGAAACTCACCCAGGGTGAAGTCCAGGCTTAGGTTGCAGCTTCCATGGAGGCGCATTCGCTTCAATCTGGCGTCTGCAATCTCGGTCGCATGGTCCTTGGTAAGCCGTTCGGGTGCGCGATAGGGCACCGGAATTCGCAGATTGGCTGGGTCGAAGGCAATGCGGCGCATGTGGGAGCCGATGCCGAATCCAATTCGGTTATAGAATCCCAATTCGAATGCGCTCAGGAGACTCACTGCCGCGCCTTCGCGGGCGTCCCTGGCAACCGCCATTGCAGTGAGGCGGGAAGCGAGGCCCTGCTTGCGCGCCACGTGACTTACAGTGATGCCGCAAACAAACCCGGCAGGAATTGAGGTTTCCAGGTGACGAATGTCTCCCAGAACAGTCTGCGACATCGCCTCCGCGTGGCCCCCAACGTCAGCCACGAGCTTATGTCCCATCTTCAGCAGGCACCCGAACGAATCGCCATCCGGCTCCGTTTGCCAGCCGATCTCGGTATAGATGCGGTAAGCCGCCGCCCGGTCTCGCTCAAAGTCCAGTTCACGAATAGTGGGGTTCATCGTCGAATCTCCAAGGGGGTTATATTGCTCCGCGGTCGAGCCATTTCAGCACGTCATCGGGCACGGCGGGCAGTTCGGTGCGAATGCGCTCGATCAATCTCGCGGCGTCTTGTTCTACCCACAACAGGTCTCTATGGCCTGCTCGAATAAACCCCGCTTCCGTTGCGGAATCCAGCATGGCCAGCATTGGGTTGAAAAAGCCACCCACATTCAATAGGCCAACCGGCTTATGATGTATGCCAAGCTGAGCCCAAGTGAGCATTTCAAGCAGCTCTTCGAAGGTGCCCAGCCCTCCTGGAAGGGCGATGAATGCGTCCGAAAGCTCCTCCATCATTGCCTTACGAGTGTGCATACTCTCCACAATTCGCAGTTCCGTGAGGCCGCTGTGCGCCACCTCGTGCAGGGCGAGCGCCTCGGGGATGATGCCTATTACCTTGCCGCCCGCATTCAGGGCTGCGTTCGCCGCGGCGCCCATCAGGCCGGTTTGGCCGCCTCCATAGACCAGGGTGACTCCTGCCTGGGCAATGAGAGTACCGATCTCTTTGGCCGCATCCACGAACTCCGCGCGATTGCCTCGGCTGCTTCCGCAGAAGAGACAGATCGCGGTGATGTTAGGCGACACTCCCAAACGCCTTCCTCAAAACCTCGAGCAGCGCGGTCAACGGGGCATCCGGCTCCGCCTCTATCTCGATTCGCTCGCCTGAAACTGGATGCGTGAACGAGAGCCTACCGGCGTGCAGAGCCTGCCCTCCCAAGGCATCTATCACCTTGTGTACAGAATCCCGAAGTGAGCTTGATATCTGCGGTGCGTCCAGCCTCCGAACACCTCCATACAGCGGGTCGGCAACCACAGGGAACTTGGCGTACTGGCAGTGTACGCGAATCTGATGCGTGCGACCGGTCGTCAGCTTCGCCTGCAGCACGGTAAAGGGACCCAACCTCTCGAGAACGGATAGATGAGTAACAGCCTCTCTGGAGCGCTGCCGCCTGTCTGTGATGACCGCCATCTTCTTCCTGTCCTGCGGGTTGCGGCCAATCGGCGCGTCCACGGTCGCCTCTGCAAAGGTGGGCGAACCCCACACCACCGCCGTATAGATCCTCTCAGCGGTGTGCGCCTGTATCTGCTCCTGGAGCCCCTTGTGCGCGGCGTCCGACTTCGCGACCACCAGCAGACCGGAAGTATCCTTGTCCAGCCGGTGTACTATGCCTGGCCGCTCCTCGCCGCCGATGCCCGAGAGATCCGATGCGTGGGCTAATACAGCGTTCACTAGCGTGCCGCCCGAATGCCCCGCCGAGGGGTGAACCACCATTCCGCGCGGCTTATTGATCACCATCAAGTGTTCGTCTTCATATCGCACGTCGAGCGGTATTTGCTCAGCGGCGAGCTCGGCGGTAATAACTTCCGGAAGCTCAACCGCGAATGTGTCTCCCAGCTTGGGCCGGAGCGAGTGCCTCGCAGCTTTCCCGTTTACGAGCGCGTGACCACCCTCAAGAAGCCGCTGCGCCTCCGCCCGGGACGACCCAAGAAGCCTCGCAAGAACCACGTCCGCGCGCTGCCCTTCGTCTTCGACGCCGACTTCGAATAGCTGCAAACTCAATGTCCCTTGCGGGCTCGTGCAGGAAACCTCGCCGAGCCCTCGTAATAGCCGTGGAGTGCGCACAGACTCCAGGAGGCGCACATTCTACACCATGTTACCGGATCAAACGGCCCCTTCGCCCGGACAAGAGGCGACCCTTGAAGGCGTGATAGAGCGCATCACGTTTCATGCCGAGGATACCGGCTACACCGTGGCGCGCGTCAAGCCGAACGATTCGTTCGTGTTGGCCACCGTTGTGGGCAGCATGGGAAACCCAACCGTGGGTGAAAGCGTGCGGCTAACCGGGCGTTGGAGCAGCCACAAGGAGTTTGGGCGGCAGTTCACTGTTGAGCGGTTCGAGACAATTCGTCCGGCAACCGCTAAGGCGATTGAAAAGTACCTGGGCTCAGGCTTGGTGAAGGGCCTTGGCCCGGTGATGGCAAAGCGAATGGTGGCGGCATTCGGAGCCGAGACGCTCGACATCATTGAGACGAATCCCAAACGCCTCCTGGAGGTGGAGGGAATCGGCCCGAAGCGCCTGAGGCGGCTCACCGGCGCTTGGGACGAGCAGCGCAGTGTTCGAGCCGTGATGCTCTTCTTGCAGGGCCACGGCGTCTCCGCGAACTTTGCCGTTCGCATCTTCAAGGCGTATGGCGACGATGCCATCCGAAAGGTCGAGGAGAACCCCTATCGGCTCGCGCAAGACATCTGGGGCATCGGCTTTCTCTCCGCGGATCGCATCGCATCAAACATGGGCGTGCTGCCGGAATCCGAGTCTCGGCTGCGAGCGGGAGTGGTCCATGTGCTCACCGAGGCGACGGGAAAGGGGCACGTCTACCTGCCCGAGACGGCCTTGGCAGCGGCAGCCGCCGAAGCGCTGGGCGTAGATCAAGCTCTGGTGGCTCCCGCCATCGAGAAGCTCGTTCGCAGCGGCGAAGTGATCGCCGAGCCCGGTCCTCTTCAAGGCAGCCCGCGCTGTATCTTCCCGGTTGTGCTGCATCGACTGGAGGTCGCGTTGGCCGCCCATGTGCGCGGCCTAGTTCAGCGGGCAGACGCCAAGCTAACCCACTTCGATGACGGTGCGCCGTCAGTGGCGGCGCTTGCTGCGCGGATGCGGCTGGAGCTGAGCGAAGAACAGATGCGCGCCGTTGGCCATGCCCTCGCCGCGGGCTTGACCGTGCTGACCGGAGGACCCGGAACGGGGAAAACCACCGTCACCAACCTCATCTGCGCCGCGTTCGAGCAGCGCGGCTGCCACATCCTGCTCGCGAGCCCTACCGGTAGGGCCGCCAAACGGCTGAGCGAAGTGACCGGTCGTCCCGCACAGACGGTCCATCGCCTCCTAAAGTTCGACCCAAAGTCTCGCGCCTTCCAGATGGGTCCAGATTCCCCGCTTCCTTGCGACGTCCTCATCGCGGACGAAGCCTCGATGCTCGACACGGATCTGGCGTACCACCTTCTGGCCGCTGTGCCCAATGGCGCTCAGGTCGTGCTGGTGGGAGACGCTGATCAGCTTCCCTCGGTGGGCGCCGGGAACGTGCTTGCGGACCTCATCGCCTCGCGTGCGGTGCCGGTTTGCCGGCTTACGCAGGTGTTTCGTCAGGCAGCGAAGAGCCTTATCGTGACGAATGCGCATCGCATCAACCGGGGCGACTTCCCGGTGCTCATTTCGCCCAAGGACCGGCGAGAGAACGACTGCCTCTACGTGGAGGCCGAGGGCTCCGAGGCCGCGGGCAAGATGGTGGTGACGGTTGCGTCGAAATCGATGGCGCGTTTGGGATTCGGGAGGCAGTCGGTTCAGGTCTTGGCGCCCATGCACCGTGGCGAGGCCGGAGTTGGCAGGCTGAATGAACAGCTCCAAGATTCACTCAACCCGCTCGTCGCAGGAGCGCGAGAGCTAGTGCGCGGCGCGAAGCGCCTGCGCGAGGGCGACCGAGTGCTGCAGGTAACCAACAACTACGACAAGCAGGTCTTCAACGGCGACATTGGAGAGGTCTCACGAATAGACTTCGATGAGCAAGTTCTGTGCGTTCGATTTGCCGAGATCGAGGTCACGTACGAGTTTTCAGAGGTGGACGAGCTGCAGCTCGCTTACGCAATGTCGGTCCACAAAAGCCAGGGGAGCGAATACCCCGTCGTGGTGCTGGTGCTGACCTCCGGCCACTATATGATGCTTCAGCGAAATCTGCTCTATACGGCCCTCACGCGGGCGCGCAAGCTCTGCGTTATCGTGGGCGAAAAACGGGCCATCGCCCGAGCCGTGAAGAACGACACTGCCACGCAGAGATATACCAGGCTGGCGGAGAGGCTGGTGAAGGGCTGATTGGACACAGGTCCCATTGGTCCTATTCGTCCTATTTCTAATCCACCCTACGCCGGCTCTATTACCGGCCAGTTCACGAACTCCCGCACGAACTTCACCACCTCGCCCGCGGCGGCGGCGAACAGCGCCTCACCCTTCTCGACGGTTGCCACCTCCGGGTGCCCGAATGCACCGGTCTTCGAGAGCTGATCGAACGTCCTGGCCACGTCCACACGGCTCGGCTTGCTGAAGTCCGGCACGTAGAATTCCGAGTCGAACTCAATATTCGCCCCGCGGGCTTCGCTCATTGTCACGAGTTCCGAGCGCAGCCGCAAGATCATGGAGGTCTCCTGCTCGCAGGCGTGCGTGACCGATGCCGCGTCAATGCCCTGGATGGCCGCCACCTGCTCGGCTGCGATGGTCCACCAACTGCTAAAGGCGACATAGAGTTCCGGGGTGTTCTTGTGCCGAAGCTGAACGTTATAGAGCGCTTGCCGGCCCGGGGTGATGTTGCCGCCGTGCCCGTTGAGCAGAAAGATGCGGGTAAACCCTGCCGCGATAAGGCTCTCGAGCATATCTTCGAGGATGGGCACATAGTGGTTGTTGCCCGCGCTCACGGTGCCGGCCATTGCTCGATGATGGTCGGATGCTCCGAGCCACAGCGTGGGCAGGAAGAGCGCCTCGTCCCGCAGCACTGCCTCGGCACGCCGGGCCACCTCGGTAACGATGAGCGTGTCGGTGAGCAGCGGCAGATGGTGCCCGTGCTGCTCGAGCGACCCGAGCGGGGCCACGATGACTTTATGCGTTACGTCCTTTGTGTCTATCCAGCGCTTTTCGCCGAACTGCATGGGGGGTCTCCATTGCTGTCGAGGTAGAGGGCGATGACCGTGCCACAGGTCGAACTAGACTGCCTAACATTACACAGAGTGGAACACTCTGTACACGGCAATCAGAATGGACTCTTCCTCCAGCGCCACGAATGCCGTATTCCGGATGGCATCTGTGTAACGCGACAGGATGTCGAATCCGTCATTAAACGTAAACGGGGTATCGGTATATAGCAGGTTCATGCTATCGTCTACTGGCAAACCAAGCTGCGACAGGTAACTCCCAGCCAGGTCGTGAAGCAACGTGCAGCCTCCGAACCCATAGGTAAACTCGCGAATCAGTCTATCAGTCAGTTCCTGATACGCCGGAGAAGGCAGGTCAGGAAGATAGACTTCGACCCTTGCTCTTTCGAACAGCGGCAATTATCTCGTCCTTCCGTTCTGGAAATGCCTCCAAGCGCTTAAGGGACTCCTCAGCCGTGAGCTTAACCCTCTTTGGGCGCTCTGCCTGCACACTCTGCTCCTTCGTCGCCACCTTGCTCATGGTACTCCTCCAGGTCTCCTCATCATCACCGTCAAATTGATTGTACCACGGGTTGCCTCACGCTAGCCAACGATGTCCGCAGCTTCTGCACTGAAGCGATGACCCGAATGTCCCAATGGGTCGTCTTCCTCCGAGTGAACTGCCAGCTGCGTAGAGTGCTATCCCCACCACGAGCAAGGGCCAGAGAACGAACCAGCTTATAGCGCAAAGTACGCAACCAGCCCCTTTCAGGCTGCGGCCCGCGCTGCCGAGAGAGTTGTCATTTAGCTGGTCCAAGTTCGGGGATTGACATCGAGGACACCATCCCATCGCTGGATTAAGGTTCAGAAGTTGGGCGCTCTGCTGTGAGAGCATTGCCTTCTGCTGCTGGACGGCTATCTGCGCTTGTTGGGCGGCGACCTGTGCATGATGCCTCGCAATATTGCAGTCTGGGCAATATCCACCTCCGCTGGTCGATACCTTAGCCGGAATGTGGACGCGGCAATTACGACAGTAAATAGGATTCATGAGGTCGTCTGGTGAGAAGGTGAAGTCGGGATTCAAATCCTTGCCTCATGCACCGAACGAGAGAACAACGTTCGTGTCTAGAACAACAATCACGGCCACTCCGCGCGGATAGATCGTTGGAACTCCAGCGGGTCCTTAGTAAGCTTGATCGCCCCCCTGAACTCGGACAGGTCGGTCGCAGGCTGGAGCATCGGTCTCTTCGCCTTACCTAGAAGGTAATTCGCAAGCAGAATCTGCTCCTCTGGATTGAGGGCGTCGGCTTGCTTCTGAAGCTCTATCATATCTTGCAGTGCCATAGGTCTATTGTACACCATGTAGGTGCAATCCTGTCCCAGTCCCGAGGAGGCTGGCGCTTGGCTTGACGCAAATGGCTCCTTGGGAGAGCGTGAACACACCGCACCTGAACGCATGGAAGCCGTCCGCGAGCCCATTCTTGAGCCCTCGCGCACTACACTTCACTTGTAGGGATATGCCTCAACTCTTGCTATCTCTGACAGCGGCAATGATTTCGTCCTTCCTCTCGTCGAAGGACTTCATCCGCTTGAGGATTTCCTCCTCAGAGAGCTTCACCCTCTTTGGGCGCTCGACCTGCACTATCTGCTCATCCTTCGCCACTTTGCTCACATCAATTATCCCGGTCCATGTATCTTTACCTACTGTTCGATTGTACCACGGCTCGCTAGCTGGACGGGGCCGGGGGCGGTAGCAGACGCTCGAAGCGCAGACATCTGTTGTCTATCTCTAGCAGCAGAATTCGCCGCTCCGAGGCGGCATTCTCCCGCTCCCGCTGCAACTCATACGCGAGCCGCTGGACAACCTCAGTGAGCTGATCTACCGTCAGGTTGGGGTTCCTCAGCTCGGCACGCAGCTCATTGTCCGAGTCTTCAAACTTCTGCACTCGCTGCATGATCGTGACCAGCTTGCGACCGAATTCACCAATGTGCTTCCACATCTACTGCGCAATACCCGAAAGGCTATCAACCAGCTTCTGGAGCTCTGCGAGGCGCTTGTCAGTACGCGCCGCAATCACCTTCATCTCAGCCTGCAACCTCTTGCTTGCAGCTCGCGTCTCGTCCATCTCTTCAAACATGCGGTCCATCTCCCGCGAGAGCCGCTCGGCCTCGGCCTTATACTCGGCGTTCGTGGTCGCCTTCTGCTTGACTGCGTTACTCGTTGAGTCCACCTCCTCCCGCTGCTTAAGTAGGACCTGCTACGGTTGAATTGTACCACGGCTCAGCGGAGGAGAACCATGCGGCTTCCTCCTCGATTATTCGGCTACCACTCGCGGCGCATAAATAGGCGCTTAGCCACGCAGAGCCGGCCTCGGCAACGTACTTCTTGCAGAGGGCGCTTGTGTCCAGGAAGATCGTAGTCAAGCTATCTCCGTTCCTCTATGATCGTTTCGGAGAGCGGCTTGCCGCTTATCGGTACAGGCTTAAAGGGCGTGCTGCTGGATTGGGGTCGCCGTATCTTTCGCACGAGGCCGGATTCGTACAGCGCTTGGAGAACAACCTCTTGTTCGTCCACCAAAAGCAGGCGCTGAACCTCGCAATAAAGCTCCCTAAGCTCATCTGTCTTCAACTGGCCCACGGAATCCATGATCCATTTTAGCCGATCGGTCGTTACTGCCATAGGTTTTACTCCAGTCACCACGCAATTGCGCGCGCCATTCCAATTTCATTGTACTACAGTTTGAACTATGGCTGCAGGCTACATCCGGAAGACCCCAAACCTCGTCTCGGGCAAGGGACCGCCAAGCGCGGCAGCGAGACCCAACCCAATCGCCCGGCGAGTGTCCACAGGGTCTAGAATGCCGTCGTCCCAAAGGCGTGCCGTGCTGTAGTATGGGCTGCCCTCGCGCTCATAGGTCTCGATGGTGGGCCGCTTGAACGCCTGCTGCTCTGCCTCGGTCATCGTCACTCCCTTCGCAGCAAGTTGGTCGAGCTTCACGGTGAGGAGCACTCCCGCGGCCTGTTCCGCTCCCATCACGCTAATGCGCGCATTCGGCCACATCCAGAGCTGCCTTGGCCCGAATGCGCGGCCGCACATGCCGTAATTTCCCGCGCCAAAGCTGCCGCCAATAACCACTGTGAATTTCGGTACGTCCGCGCAGCTTACGGCAGTGACTAATTTCGCGCCGTGCTTCGCAATGCCGCCCTGCTCGGCCTCTTTGCCAACCATAAACCCCGTGATATTCTGCAAAAAGATGATCGGCAACTGCCGCTTACAGCAGAGCTGAATAAAATGGGCGCCCTTTTGCGCGCTGTCCGCAAACAATACGCCATTATTCGCCACAATTCCCACCATTGCGCCCATCCAGCGGGCAAATCCGCATACCATGGTGGGACCAAATAGCGGCTTGAATTCGTGAAACTTGCTTCCATCCACGAGCCGCGCAATTATGTCGCGCACATTGTATTGAATTCGTGTGTCTGTTGGAACAATGCCATAGAGATCCTCTTCCGGAAAGGCGGGCTCCTCGGCTTCTATCCAGCCCGAGTCATTCATTGGAGCACTGCCAAGCCCCTCCACGATGTCTCGTACCTTCTGGAGCGCCTCTGAGTCACTCGCGGCAGAGTAATCTGCTACGCCGCTAATCCTTGCGTGCGTGTCTGCCCCTCCCAGCTCCTCGGCCGACACCTCTTCTCCGGTTGCGGCCTTCACGAGAGGTGGACCCGCGAGGAAGATCGTGCCGGTTCCGCGAACGATTACCGCCTCGTCGCTCATGGCGGGCACATACGCTCCGCCCGCCGTGCAGCTTCCCATCACTGCGGCGATCTGAGGGATTCCCTGCGCGCTCATGCGGGCCTGGTTGTAGAATATCCGCCCGAAATGTTCCCGGTCTGGAAACACCTCGGACTGCAGCGGTAGGAAAGCTCCGCCTGAATCGACCAGATAGATGCAGGGCAGGCAGTTCTCCGCCGCGATCTCTTGCGCGCGAAGGTGCTTCTTCACGGCCATCGGGAAGTAGGTTCCGCCCTTCACCGTGGCGTCGTTCGCTACGATAATACAGGGCCTGCCATGCACGGGACCGATGCCGGTTACAATTCCCGCTCCGGGCGCATCGTCTCCATACATCCCGCCGCCGGCCAGAGTTGAGAACTCGAGGAAGGGCGCACCAGGGTCGATGAGGGTGGTGATTCTCTCTCGCGCGAGCATCTTGCCGCGAGTACGGTGCTTTGCCACGGCGCCTTCGCCGCCGCCAAGGTGAACGGCGGCAATCAGCGCGGCCAGATCTGTGGCTAACGCCCGGTTTGCTGCGGAGTTCGCCGCAAACTGAGGGGTTTCGGTTCGAATGACTGACTTAATGGGCTGCACAGGCGCTCCCTGCAGAACTGTTGTGGCCTTGGATTCGGCCAGACTTGGCTCGGGTCCTGCTCCGCATGAAGGGCGAAGCGCCCAGCACGCGAAACTACAAGTGACTCTACCGTCGGAAGGAACGATCTCCCTTGAACATCATCCTCATCAGCCTGGACACCACTCGCGCCGACCGCCTTTCTTGTTACGGTTATTCCCGCCCCACCAGCCCGAACCTCGACCAGGTCGCGAATCAGGGCGCTCTTTTCACCGAGATGTTCAGCCCGCATATTCCCACGTTTCCAGGACACACTACGATGCTCACGGGGCGAGACCTCTTCGCGCACCAAGTCACCGGCCAATCCCACGCGCATGAGCCCGCCGAGGGCGTACCGATGCTCGCGGAGATACTGAAGTCGCGAGGGTACTACACGGCGGCGGCAGACAACCTTGGCCGGTGGTTCGCTCGCGGATTCGACCAGTATGAGACGTACTCGTGGGACATGCCCAGCCAGCAGGCGTGGCGCAAGGCCGAGGCGGTGAACGAGGCGGCACTGAAGGTGGTGGACGCCGCAGCGGGCCAGGACAAGCCCTTCTTCCTCTTCCTGCACTACTGGGACCCGCACACTCCGTACCTGCCGCCTGCTCCCTATAGCCGAATGTTCTACGGAGGTGACGAGAAGGACCCGGCAAACCGCAGCATGGACCCGGTTTGGTCATTCGAGACCTTTCGATGGTACTTCAATGAGTGGATGCCCGGAGTGACCGACATTGAGTTTCCCAAGGCACAATACGACGCGGAGATCGCCTATATGGACTCCTGCCTCGCGCACCTCTTCGCGCGGCTCGAGCACCACGACCTGGTGGAGGACACGCTGCTCGTAATCACGGCAGATCACGGCGAGGAGCTCGATGAGCACGGCTGTTGGTTCGACCACCATGGCCTCTATGAGCCGAACATCCGCGTTCCGCTCATCCTTCGGCTGCCCGGCAAGATTCCCTCGGGTTCGCGCATCCCAGGGTTCGTGAGGACGCACGACATTGTGCCGACCGCGCTCGACTACGCGGGCCTGCTGGACCCAGCCCTGAAGTTCGAAGGGATGAGCCTGCGGCCCCTCAT
>VFKD01000181.1 GCA_009885735.1 bacterium | reverse complement strand
TAGCTTGGCGCGAGGATTCCGACAGGGTATAAAGCATCGCCAGCACCAGTGTAAAATCCGTCTGATTGAAGATTGTGTAGACCGTCAATGGTGGAGTAATTTGTGCTAACAATTATCTACTGTTCCGGCAGGTAAAGTCGAGCCTCCTTGCGAATGGTTAAGCAATCAATCTCCACCATCGCAAGGAGGCTTCAATGAAGGTCATTCACCGTGAGACAGTTTCGCTCCTGCATCAACAAGCGGGCGATATTCTAGAGTCATTCGCTGAGGCTGCGGTTCAGTCGAGTGGCGACTTTGGGAAAGTCGAAGAGGCAGCGCATGTCGCGTTCATTGAGTTGCGCAACGTCTTGATGAGCGCAGGTCTGACTCTCTCATCGGAGGAGAGTCATCGGACGCATCACTGCCCTTGCTGCAATGAGGCGTTGCACGGCTGGGCATTGCCTGTTCGCCGGGTAGTGACCTCAGAGGGAGAGGCGGCGTATCGACCTTTCCGCTATCGCTGCTTGGCATGCGGTGACGACCACTATCCGCTGGAGGAGGCGAACGGCCTATCCGGGAGTCAGTTCACAACGGGCGCGAAAGGGCTTATTAGTGAGGCTGCCGCGCAGACGCCGTTCGGTCATGTTACTCGGTGGCTTCTTGCAGAGCGAGGGATACCCGTGAGCGCGAAGGAAGTGGATCGGACGGCGCGCGAGGTCGCTTGTTGGCGGGCTCAAGAAGAAGAGCGGTTGAAGGCCGCCGTGTTTGGCGAGGAGGCAGCGCATTTGCGCGCCGAAGGCGAGGACCCCCTCAATGTGGTCCCAGCGCTTCACGAGTTCAGTGAGTGGACAGAGAAATCTCCGGCGCAGATTTCGGTAGACGGCGCGATGATACGCTCGCCTAAGAAGGGTGCGGATGGCAGTCTCGAATGGTTTGAGCATCGAGCGGGTCTAATTGCACCTGCCCGACGCAAGGACCCAGGGAAGACGGCCTACGTGGGCGCGGTCTGCTCGGCGGACGAGCTGTTTGACTGCTTGGCAGCAACTTGGCGCAAAGGCGGGCATTCGCAGCGCATGAGTGTTTTTGTGGCTGATGGTGCGAAGTGGATATGGGACCGAGTGGGCCTTTACTTCCCCGACGCGCTCCAGGTGCTGGACGTTTACCATGCTGCGGAACATGTGGCCTCGGCCGCGAATGCCTGTTGGGGTGAGGGGACAAAGGAGGCGCTAGATTGGCGGAAGCGGGCGCGGGGGATGCTCATGGAACCCGGCGGACCGGATGCAATCTTGCGCACGCTGTTGTCTGCCCTTAAGAAACCCGAGCAGGTAGCCGACATCAAGGCGCTCACCCGTGAGGTCAGGTATCTATTCGGACATCGCCATCGCATGCACTACCATGCACTCAAGCAACAAGACTTGCCGATAGGCAGCGGTGCAATGGAGAGCGCTATTAAGCAACTGAACACTCAGAGGCTCAAACAACCCGGAATGAAGTGGACACGCGAGGGTGCGGATGCCGTCCTGCGGATACGGGCGGCGCACTTGAGCGGGTCCTTTCAGCAGACGGTCCAGCGCCGTCACGCCACACTCAGGGCAGCTGCACAGCGCTATCAAGGAGTGGCGACCCCAGTGGCCGCGTGAGAATCACACAGTATATGTCTCACACCCGCGTGGCTAGCTCCGCTTGACACGCGGCATACCCCGCTGGTAAACTTCGTTTACGCTGCCGATAATCTACGGCGGCGCTTGTGCAGCGGTCCCCGTTAGCTCAATGGTAGAGCACTCGGCTGTTAACCGAGTTGTTGATGGTTCGAGTCCATCACGGGGAGCATTCGGGCCTCCGACACACTGTGTCGGGGGCCTTCGCTTTTTCCCCTCCACCCGATGTATCCCCATCCTCACTCAGAGGTGATCGAGCCGGTCTGTCCCACGCGATCCACATGCGCGAACGACCAAGTATTCCTACAGGATTAATCGTTTTCAAGCGCTTCAGGCACGATCTATGCACCCTCCTTCTCCTAGCGGCCACACCATATTGGCCGACTCTATGGATATTCCGTTCAGGAGATACACCACATGTTCAAAGTTCGAATCACAACAATGATGGGGCTTGCCTTGGTACTCGGCCTCGCAGGCGCCGCTCGGGCTCAGTCTCCTGCCGTTACAATCGACGACCTAACCGGCTTGAGCCTCGGCAATCCTCCGTTCACGCTTGGCTTCTCGTTCACCGCGAACGTGGACGCTAAGGTCACCGCGCTCGGAATTTTCGACGACCGCCAGGACGGCCTCGTAGACCGCTATGAGATGGGCCTGTGGGACAGCGTAGGCAACTTGATGGCAACGACCATCGTCGCCTCAGGCACTTCCAGCCCGCTCACCAATCAGTGGCGCTATTCGTCCATCTCGGCTGTACTCCTGTCTGCAGGCGCACAGTATGCAGTTGGGGGCCTGTACACAACCGGAAATGACCCGCTCATCTTCCCCGGACTCGCAACCAACTTCGCTGCGAATCCGATGATTACGTTCGGCGAGAGCCGATTTGCGCCCGGTGGAGCACTGGCAAATCCGACGAGTACCGGCGGTTCCGACCCGAGCTACTTCGGAGCGAACATGCTCATCTCGGCTGTACCCGAGCCCGGCTCAATGGCTCTCCTAGCCGGTATGCTCATTCCCGGTGCAGTGCTCGTTTACCGTCGCCGTAAGCGCTAGACATCCGAACGCATACGTCGCTGGAACGGTCCCTGGTGTTATCCGGCATAAAGGAACTGAAGGCTCTCGGCGTAGTTTGCCGGGAGCCTTCGTCCATGACTGTCGCCAGGACCTGAGCAGCCGCATCACCAGCTGCTTTATGCGTGAATCGTACTTGACAGGCAGGCCGTCTGAGGACTAGAATGGGTCTCTTCAGCGCGGTCTCCGCACCGTAGTAGATGGGCGCTCCCCGCTGTAGGCCAAACTCCGACCCGCTGGGTCGTGAAGACCTATGAGGAGCACCGTGGCAGACCAAGAGTTCAACTTCGATGCCGAATTCGCGCTTCTCGACGTGGGTGCCACGAGCAGCCTGCTGCGCAGCGGAACGGTGCGCCCCACAGTCCTCGCCTTCACTGCCGCCGCCGGAGTTGAGGCGGTCTCGCTCGACTGGCACTGCGACGGTACGCGGGCATCGGCATTCGAGGATGCGAGGCGCTATGTGCGAGATCTTGGCGCCGTCGCCTACGGGCTGGTGGCGCACCTTCGCCGCTGTGATGCCGGATACAAGTTTATGCTCCCTGGGGAAGATCGCACGTCCGCACCCGAGAGCCTGGCTATCGGCATGGTCTCGTCCTCCGGACGGCTCCAAAGTCACGTCTATCCTATCCGACGCAGCCCAGGACGCAGCAGCTTCGGCACTCCCGAAGTATCGCAAACCGAGCTCTGGGACTGGTGCCCAATCGGCGACCCTTGGGGCAACCCGTTCTGCGTGGGAGACACGGTACGGTTCATCCCGCGCGACAGGGCCGTTGAGCCCGGAAGCACGCTATGGAACTCGCTCGTCGAGATCACACGGCTTAGGATGCACGAGGATCCGGACAATTCCGAGGACTATGCTACTTTCCTGGACGACCTGGGTAACGGCGTCTTCGACGTCTTTGGGCGTCCGACAAACGACTGGGCGAGGATCGTGCTTCGGCCCAGAACAGTATTCAACCCTATCGGAAGCCTCACGGTAGATGCATCACGTGTCGAACTTATTAATGCCGGTGCTCCCACGCTCGAGAAAGTTGCCGCCCTGTGAAGATAGTAGCAATAGTCAACCAGAAAGGCGGCGTGGCCAAGACAACGACAACAGCCAACTTGGGCGCATGCCTTGCCGCAAAGGGCCACCGCACCCTGCTGCTGGACCTCGACCCTCAGGCGAACCTTACGCTGGGGCTTGGAGTTGAGTGGTACAACCTGGGCTGCGCGCTGCACGATGTGCTGCTGGATTCGGAGGCAACTCCGCTTGCATCGGTGCTCAAGCAGGTGGCCGACCTTCCGCTCTACATCGCGCCGGGCCATCTCGACCTTGCGCAATGCGAAGTGATGCTGCTGCCGCATGCGGACAAGGCCTATCGCCTTCGGAATGCACTGGAAGCGCTTGCCGAAACGCAGCCCTTCGACTGGGTTCTCATCGATTGTCCTCCGTCGCTAGGGACACTCACCCAGAACGCAATAGTTGCCTGCAGCCACCTGCTCATTCCCACAGAACCCAAGTTCTACGCCTTTGCAGGCATGGACACGCTCAACAAAATGATCGTTGGTCTCACAAAAGGGCTGCGATTCAAGGTCGAACTGCTGGGCGTCCTCCTCACCATGGTGGAGCGCGGCACGCGGTTGCATCAGACCATTTCCGCCGAGATTCGCGAGCGGTTTGGAGACAAGGTGTTCGACACCGTCATCTACAAGAACGTGCGCCTCTCCGAGTCCGAAGTGGAGGGCATGCCTATTATTTTATTCGACAAGCGCGCTTCCGGCGCGGTGAATTACGAAGCATTGGCTGAGGAGGTCATACAGCGTGGCGGTGGATAGAGTGTCGTCCCTGCGGCAGCGACTCCGGCGCGAGACGGATACGTTTGACTTTGGCGCCCTCATTGAGGGTGTCTCTACGCTCGAGGAGGTCGAGGTTTCGACGGTCGAAGCTCACGTCTCGGATGTCGCCTCCATAGTTGAACCAGCGACGCAGACGCCGGAGGCCCCAGTCGTTGTACACACCGAGCCGAAAGAGGAGCGCCTTCGTACGGCGGTGAACTCGCTGGGCGCACGCCTTCTGGACACCGCGGGCAAGTTCCGTTCTGAAGTGCGCGAGGGAGACTGCTGGGCGGCCGGTGCGTGCCTCTCTCAGCTCAACCAGATACTAGAGCTGCTTCACTCGGTAGACCCGCAGGGCGACGTTGCTCGCTTCCTAGCGTCTCCCGGCGCTCCGCCGCATGGAAGCGCGTGGCCCACTACTGCATGGAGTGTTGCTGAGCTTGCCGAATCTCCCTTTAGTGCTCTGCTGCCGCAAGACGCCGATGAGTACTTCGTCCGCCGCGTCGTCTCCGCCGCGTGGGGGTCCGTCTTCCCAGCGCACTCCTGAGCAGGGACATCCTTGGTGCTGGACTTAACTTATAATCGCATTGCCAACGCCGGATTCCGCTCATCCTGAGCCTGCCACAGCCGTACCGTGGCAGAGTCGAAGGACCGCGGCGGTACGGCTGCCGCCTCGCTCGAAAGATACGATTCGATATCGCCTGCGACTCCGGCGCTGTTGTGTCCATGAAGATGGACACTGGGCCAAGGGCCACCCAGCCGCGGAATTCATTCCGACGGTCCCGCGCTACGCTTGCGGTCGACGGACTTAAGTCCATCGCTAGGTGGCTTGCAGCCTAGTGTCCACCTGCGTGGACACGCACGACCCGGAACGCCTGCCAATGTCCAAAGCCGTACCGACAACCATGTTCGATCGCAGTTTCTTCCTTGCGCAGTCGCTCTTATTGCGATAATTACTCAGGGTAACAGCAACGGGGCCGTTGCGATGGACTGACACCCGGTGCCAATAACCAAAACCTGACACAACGACAACATCTGTTCGGACCCGCGTTAACTAGGAAGCCACTGACGTAACAAGCGGTTGTCCCTAAGAACGCGCAACCTCCGCCCGGTGCTTCAGGTCCATCGCAGCGGTGTGAAGGCGCACAAACCCCTCAAAGACGCTCCCGTAGGCGCTGAAGTACTTGTGGACATCCGCGTCACTCATCGACTTGGTCGCCAGGTAGTAGAGGTGGTCGCTGGTCTGCATCCTTCTCCAGCAGTCCGTGTAGTGCGGGTCGTTCTTCGCCTTGATGCTCTCGCCCAAGCGCTTTAGCTCTTCATAGGCAAACTGCTGCATCTCGTTGCCCAGCCAGGCGGATGTATCGCGCTCTTGATCCGCCCACGAGATGGTGGCAAAGTCGTCCACCCAGACCTGGCCCACGGGCTGCAGAGTTCGAACCGCCTCCGTCGGAGTGGTGAAGGCAAGCTGGGAGTACTGCTCCACCGCCCCTGGTAGGTGCTTGAAGAAGTCGAAGATCCCAGTGTCTGCCCAGATGTGCTCGCCGAGCGCCTCATAGTCGAGCGCGAGCACAACGTTCATGTCCGTATTCCCCGCCAGCCAGCCGGCGAAGGTCTCGGCCTTTAGCGGCCACCCTTCCCAATCCCGATTGCTGAACCGGTAGCCAAGGTCATCCGACAAGCGATAGTTGCGCATGAGCACCGGCAGGCCGCACGGCGCGCTGTACACAAAGTCCGGCGAACGCCAGTTGGCAAGAAGCCAGTCGACTCCCTCGGTGATGATGCCCTCATAGCCCAGGCTCTGCGCCGCCGCCGCAATGCCGTTGTTGTACATGCACTCGGTGTTGCGAAAGACGGTGGGTCGAACTCCAAAGAGGGAGTGAAGCCGATCTGAGTGCATGTGGACCTGCTCTTGGAACTCTGCCCGCTCGTCGTCGAACAGCGCTGAAAGAGAGTGGTAGTAGGTCTCGCCGGTGAACTCCACCATTCCGGTGTCTGCAAGGCGCTTGAAGATGTCCATGAGGTCCGGCGCATACCGCTCAATCTGGTCGAGCAGGGTCCCCGAGAGGCCGTACGCCACGCGAAACGGCTTGTCGTGCTCCTTGAACCCCTCCACAAGCTCGAGAATCATTTTGGTCGCAGGGTAGTAGCACTTCTCGGCGACCTTGTGGAAAACGAGGCGGTTCAGCTCATCGTCGAAGTAGTGGCTGTGGAGCTTCTCGGGCGCGACCTTGGCGGTGTGCCTGCGCCGCTCGTACGGAAGAAGCCGGTCCGGCTGATGCGCGAAGAAGAAGAGGGTGATGAGGGTCACGGGGGTGGTCGCTCCTCGGTGAGTATAGCATACAGAGCAGTGGACCGCCGAGGGAGCGGGGCCGGTTCACCCGCGAGGGTGCACCCTGCGATGCTCGCGGGTCAACTGGTAGCAGTTGCCATACTCGTAACTACAGGTGATTCCGCCACCCTCGGGGACCGTGACGCGGTTGTCTACGGCATCATAAACAAAACTGACGGTCTCAGCGTTACCATCCTTCGTCGCCGTCAATCTTCCTGCTGCGTCGACGGTCTGGGTTGTGCGCTTGTTGTTCGAGTCCTCGATGGCGGTCTGTCTGCCGACCGCGTCGTACGACATCGACGTTCGCGCGCCGAGTGGGTTCACGTAGGCAATGAGGAAGTCGCCATGGCCTGCCACCTTTGCGCTGCTCCAGGAACTCGTCAGCTTGGTCGGGAGATTACGGGCAGGCACGGGGCTACAACCCCCAACCCATTCGATACAGGGTGCTTCAATGCTCCCGTTACCTCGCAGATCTACGCTAATCCAACGATGGCGAAGTGTCTCACTCTATCCTGGAACATAGGGCACAACCGCAACATGATTGGCAGAGTCAATCTAAACGAGCCAGTCCAGTGCCATCTGTATTCACCTTCCACAACTCCGTCTCGTCCACGATAAATGCGATCATGCTTCCACCGCCAATAAATACAGGATCGGTACACCGTCTCCTTAATTGAGTCACTTGCCTCATCCTCCCACCAGTGGCATCCACAATCCAAACCTCATACTTATATGGTTCGCTCCTAGTAGATATGAATGCAATCCGCCTGCCGTCATCAGAGTAGACGGGTTCAGTATCGTATCCACTGGATGGCAAGAATAGCCGCGGCTTGCCAGTGAGAACATCTAGCACGTATAGTTGTGGGCTATGTTGGCTCAATCTTACTGAGAACACCGCAGACTTTCCATCCGCGCTCTCTGAGGGGGCGCTGATGTCGTACGAACTGAGACGCGTGAGCCGTGTGGGCGAAGCCCCGCTGATGTTTCCCCGGTACACGTCCCAGTCGGTCCATTGTGGGCCGCCCCACGCGTCAGTCCGTGCCCTATGAGCCCGTAAGAAATAGACATTGACGCCGTCCTGGCTCAATGACGGAAACATATCTGAAAAGGGTGAAGTCATAAGTGGTACCGATGTCTTGAAGTCCGGCGAATATACTGCCAATTGCGAGCGCGCCGGTTCTAGATAACTCCATGCAAGCCACCCCTTATTATCCGGAAGCTTGTCTTGTATGTAGGTCAGTCCCGGAACGGCACCAAGAACATTTTTGCGGCCCGACTGAATGTCAAGTGCTATCACGTGATTATGTCGTCCGCGATTCCTATAATAGTACACGCTTGTGTCATTAGGAAGTCCTCGCACAATCCCGTAAATTTGCGCTCTGCCGTCGATCACGCGAAGTATGGTAGTGCCTGCACACACGCCCAGAACTACAACTCCCACTGCAAGCGCAATCCGGACTCTGAGTGACCCAATCGGCATTCTAGTTGACATGTCACTACACTCCTGGTGTATTGAGGCAGAAGTACCACGTTATTAGACTCTTTGAAATATGGCAATCTATGTTCCATCCACAATTAGCATCGCGCGCACAGTCACACAGTGCACGATCGCAACTATTCAGAGCGTCACACTCTGGAGGATAGAGGCCGCGAATGCGGAGTAGCTGGCATCTAACTTGGTCAATTCCACCGAGGTCGCAATCGTTATAGCAATCATCGTGCAGCATACAGCACGTGTCTAGCCTATCTATGGGTTTCGGCTTTGTGCCGCGTCGTGGCCAACCAGGTCCGCAATGATTTCCATATACCTTGTTGTTCGGTCCACACATGGCTAGACAAATACGCTTGAGTATTTGACCGATCAAAGGGTGTGATCCTTTTCAGTAGGTAGAAATACTGCCTCTACGCTCAAGCCGCTCGTGCAAATTGCTCGATACGGGCGAATTGTTGACTCAATACTGCTGTTCTTACAGCCAATACGGCATTCGAGCCCGGGCCACTCCATCTCATCCCAGACTGCTTCAACCGGTGGCACACTACGGTCTTGCATCCGGCCTCTACTGGCCCACTGCCGATCATCATTCCGCGTGCTCGATAGGCAGGATAATTCATCCTGGCGCGATTCTTCGTAAAGTAACCAAGCTGTAATCGCAGCTCCTCTCGCTCCCGCATATTCGCAGGCTTCCGTCGCTTAATGGCGCGTATTAGCGGCTTCGGTCCGTCCTCCTTCAAAGAACGCACTCGCTCCTGCGCCCACCGCTTTCCCTGCGCGGAACCTTCCCCATAGAGAGTGCGGCTCAAACTCCAGATGTGCTCGCTCGCATGCCAGAAGTCCACGACCTGCGTCGCGCCAGGAAAGTGCTGCGAAGCCTGGTTCCAGATAAACTCCGCGCCATCGCCAATCACGACACACTCTGAGTAATGGTCCAGCCCGCGCTCCCGCGCCTGGGCGTACAATCGCCTCCCGAAGCCGTCACTGCCTTCCTGGGCTGCGCAATACTGAACCTCGGATGGATGGTCTCTCCCGACACTGTCCGGCTTGGCTTCGTATAGGGTCGCGACCTTCACATCATGCCAGCCGCCGTCAATGTGCGCTTTGGCCGCGTCCAGACCAACATACAGACGCCCGCTGCGCTCCGCAGGGGGAGTCGCCCTCTCGGGCACACTTTCGTAGTGGGACGTCTTCTGGTCCTCGTCCTGACGCAAGCGCGTGCCAACGGCCAAGACAATCCCTTCCGCGCTGCTCTCCTCCAAGCGCACACCGCTGATGCGCTCCAGCAGCTTCACGGCCGTTCCATACGCCAAATGCGCGCAGACCTCCGCGACTAACGCCTTCACCTTTGGCGACCACAACTGCTCGTCCAATCCCTGCTCGCGGTCCCAGGGAAGTTGCCCGGTGGCGCACGCTTTACAGCGATAGTAGGCCCGCTCCACTCGGACCACTCCGACAACAGTCGCTACCCGCCGACCCCGATAATCCACAAACCACGCTTTGCCGCCGCAAGTGCACTTCACCGATGACCCCAGATAGGTCTCTTCTTTGCCTGCACGCAACAGAGCAGTCTCGGCCACCACCTGCCCGCAAGTCCGCTGCACCGCTACGGCTGCCACCTCAATGTCGGCCAACGACGTCGCCTTCACATTCTTAGCAGTCCACTCAACTAGCAAGACCCGCAGGGATTCCAGCGCAGATGTCGAAACAGTCATGGGTCGTTCTCCTCCTCCTCGCACGTGTTTGATAGACATACTGCGATTAGATTCGGGGTACGGCCCACATTTCCTCTACCTACTCAACGCGGTCACACCC
>VFKD01000514.1 GCA_009885735.1 bacterium | reverse complement strand
TGCTTCGTGACAGCGACCACGGCTCCAATGCCGTTGAAATCGCCTATTAGCTGTGCTTCCAGTCGCCTGCGCTGCACCGGCTCATAGAGGCGCGTTGTGGGGTCGTCTAGGGCAAACAGCATGGTCTTTACAGCGCCGTAAGAAAGCTTGGTGTCTGCAGGAAGAGGGTCGACATAGTTGTCTCGAACGCTTCGCAAGACCTCGTCGAACGTGCGGCCTGGGTCCACGGAATCCGCTTGAGATTCCGGTCCCGACTCGCCGCCGCCGGCGCCATTCGCCGCAACCGAGCGCGAGTGCATGAGTGGGTTCACAGGGGTATAGGCAAAGTTCCTCAGCTTCTTGCCGCCGGCGAACGAAACGCCCGCGACGAGCAGCACCAGAACCAGCAGAGACGCCATCTTAGCGGGCCTATTCAACGCAAGCCTCCCACGCAGGCGTGCCCAATCGACGCGCCTAAGCAGATAATCATACCATGGCCGACTTCGAGGTGTCAAAGGAAACTTGAAGCGCCTCGACCTCGCAACTCGGTTTGGACCTTGCAATCATACGATTCACGGGTGAAAACAGTGCCCGACGGAGGGATTTGAGGGGGAGGACCGTGGCATGTGCGTCCCGAGGGCTCGAAGGACAATGCAGCCCGAGAGGCCACGCGCAGCCGGTGTAGGGGCTAAGCATCCGCAGGAGAGGCTTTCACACAAGCGGTACGGTCACACGCGGATGCTTCGCCCGCCTAGAACCGACGACGATCGCACGTCCGGGACGTCAACGCAATTGCGGGCGAAGCATCCACGCAATACCTGCCCGACCTAACGGCAGCCTTCCAGGTGGATGCTTAGCCCCTACGGACAGGTACTATTCCCGCAGCAAGCGACCGTCGTTTGCTCTCACGGTGGAGCGCGCCTGTCCCGGGCGCACTAAGGTGGGGGACCGCATCGAACGGGGCCTTCGCTGGCTAGACGTAGGCGTGGCGGGCGGGACGCCCGCGCTCCAGGAACGGGGCCCGCGCGGCGAAACTCCATATGAGACCCATGGGACCTATGGGACCTATGGGACCTATGGGACCTATGGGACCTATGGGACCTATGGGACCTATGGGACCTATGGGACCAG
>VFKD01000472.1 GCA_009885735.1 bacterium | reverse complement strand
TGGCGGTTCTGGCGTCCTTGGGCGACCAGGTACACCTCATCCGGATGATCGAACCGCACGGAGTTCATGTAGAGGATCTGCTCACACAGCCGTTCAAAGACTCACGGACTCGCAGCAAGACCGAGAACGAGCCTGGAGTTCGGGCCTATTCGGACTGGCAGATTCGCATCAACAACGTGGCTGCGTGCCTTGGTGCAACGCACCTAGACTGCACGCCGGTGAAGTTCAACCTCGAGCTGACTGACCCTATCGCAGCCTTCCTGGATGAGACTGAGCCGTGGCGCGGCGCCTCCGGCAACTACGTCGTCACGCTCGGCCAAGAATCAAGCGCTGTTGCCGGGACCGACTCGCGCCTGCCCACTTTGAAGGCTGATGTGGGGGTATTTTCGCGCATGTGGATCGGCACGCGGCAGGCGTCGTCGCTCGCGGCTACGGATCGGCTTGCAGGTCCACCTGAACTGCTGAAGAACCTGGATCGGGCGCTGCGGCTGCCCGAGCCGCAGCCGGACTGGAGCTTTTAGAGGATGGAAGCAAAGGGACTAAAGGGACAACAGAGACGAAGGGGACGCAACGCGCCGGTCTGCGGCGCTTCACCGAACGTTGGCATCAGAGTTTACATCGCCTTTGCCGTTTCTTTTGTCACTTAAGTCCCTTCAGTCGCTTAAGCCCCTTCCAACCGTGAGGACCACCCGATGATAGAGCTAACCCTCACCAAACCCGAACTCAATTCTGGCGAACTCAGCTCAGAGACCCTTTCCAGCGCAGTCGCCGCGATGCGCGAAGACGGCCTCGTGGTTCTACATAACGCCATCGATCCCACCCACATCGCTGCTCTGCGTGAGCGAATGCTCAAGGAGGCTTGGGCAATTCTCGCTCGCCCGGACGTGCCGTTTCAATTCACACTCGGCCACATCCAGCACGATCCGCCTCCCGAGACAGCTCTGCTCTTCGAGGATGTGCTGACAAACCCATTCGCGGGACAGATATCCGCAGCGCTTATGGGCAAACTGCCCCGGCTCACCTTCTATAGCGGCAACACGAACATGCCGGGGTCCGGCGACCAGCCCCTGCACGTCGATTCCGGTCAGCTCTGGCCAAACATGCAGATGGCGCCGCCGCCCTACGGCATCGTCGTGAACATCCCGGTGGTGGACATGAGCGCGGCCAATGGCAGCACCGAGATATGGCCCGGAACCCACCATGACACGCGCATGGACGTGGACGCAGGTACGCTGCGTATTCCCGAGGAGTGGCAGGCTGTCCGAAAGCAGACGAAACCGCCGGTCCAGCCCACGGTTCCCTCCGGCAGCCTGCTGATGCGCGACCTTCGTCTCTGGCATCGCGGAGTGCCGAACCGCTCCAGCGAGCCCAGGCCGATGATCGCCATCATTCACTGGGCGCCTTGGTGGAAGACCGAGGAGTGCATTGCTCTTCCGAGCGAGGCTCGGGAGATGGCGGAGCGCGGAAACGTGCGGGTGATGGCGAACTACGTCGAGGGTCCTATCGACCACCTCGGCAGGCACGAGGCGTATGACTTTCGGGGGTAGGATTTCATCGCCCAAGTGATTCGTATTTGGCGGACGAAGCGAGCGGCGTCCCAACGCGATTGGTGGGTTGTCTACATCGTAGATGCAATCCCGTTCGCCCTGAGCGCGCATCCGCTCATACTGAGCACGGCAATTCCGCTCATACTGAGCCTGCCACAGCCGCACCGTGGCAGAGTCGAAGGACCGTATCGAGCCGTAGTCGAAGGACCGTATCGAAGCGCAGTCTACGGGGCCGATGGAGCTAATGCGGTCATGTGCTCATTGGCATCTTGCAAATGCTATAATGCACTCTGTTCACGTATCTCCTGGATCAGCGCATCGACATCAACATCGGCGGGCACTTTGCCCTTCCAGATGCCGTAGAGATCAGCCCCGGGCTTTGCATTCACTGGCGCGCCTGCATCCGGCAAGAACGTGACAATGACCCTGGCACGCACGATGCCCTGTGGAGCCTCCCGCAGTTCGACCCGCCCGTCGGCATACGTGCCTTCGATAGCTGTAAGCATGTTGTCATCCTCCTGTGGCTATTATACGCTCTCCTGCGGATTGTGGCGCGGGCGCGAGCTGCAGCGTGTGTTTGGGCTCTATCTCGGGGGCTTTGGCGGAGAGTGGCTGCGTGCGCGTGATGGCGAACTATGTCGACGGACCGATGGATCACCTCGGCAGGCACGAGATATACGACTTTCGGGATATGCACAGTCGGACGGTGCAGCGCGCCTGTTGCTGCCTGGAGCGTCATGGTACAATACGGTCAGGCAGATGGTGACGCTTCCGCACACATTGCCCAGGATGCAGGCGAGGACAAGACGATGAATTCAAACGACTTTCTGGTGCGGGACCCGAAGATTTGCGGCGGACAGACTGTCTTCAAAGGCACGCGGGTGCCCCTTCGAACGGTGCTCGCAAGTCTCGCCGAAGGGGACAGCTTCGATACGCTCTTGGAAGCGTTCCCAACATTGGCGGTCGAGCATCTTCGGGCCGCTGTGTCGTTTGCCGCAACCTCAGCGCTGGAGGACCAGCCCGTGTCGGCAGTGCCGGACATACGGTGAGATTCAAACTGGATGAGAACATTCCGTTCGACCTCTTCGCTACCCTAGCCTCCGACTGGGATATCGACACAATGAAGTCAGAAGGTCTTTCGGGCCAGAACGATGATATCGTATGGGCCGCCGCTCAGGCGGACAATCGCTTCCTAATCACCCAAGACCTGGACTTTTCCGATGTTCGACGCTTCAAGCCTGGAACGCGTTACGGGTTGCTGCTATTGAGGCTGCACAATCCATCTCGGAGTGCAGTTTGCCAGAAGCTCGTTGAGATACTCCGATCTCCAGATATTCAAACCTGGCAGAACTGTTTTGTGGTTGCAACGGACTCCAAGATCCGGGTTTTGAGACCTACCCTTCACTAATCAACCCAAGGGACACAGCTATCGCTTAGCAGCACGAGCAGTGACGCCGCCTATAAAGATCAAATCTGGAATTCAGTTCGGACTCAGCTAAACGTATAGGGTGTACTGCCGCACGATGACCCGCCATCCGCCACCTTTTCGCTCCAGGATGAAGATGCCATATCCACCGTGCGCACTCCACGCAATAGTGGTGTAGACCAGTGCTAGATTTCGGCTCCGCGAGTATCCCGGCGACGAGACCTGCAGAGGGCGATTGAACATCTCATCGTATGGATTCTCCTTTCTCTCCACTGTCGTGAGTGGGCGATGAATGCGTATTCGCTTGTCATCCGGCACGAATGGCGCGAATTCGTCCATTGCGTCTTGTCGCTGCTGAAGGTGATCCGCCGCTTCTTGGGCTGACCAGTTCTGTTGCAGAGAGAGGTCGCGCCATGCGCTCTCATCCGTTCGCTCCAGCACGTTTCCGCGCATAAAGTGGTATCTGACCGGAGTCATGCTCACCAGAAGCTCCTTTGGCGGCTCTCCTGGAGCGGACCGAAAAGGCGCATCGTCTCCGGCGTAGGTGAGAGTGTCCTGAAAGACCGCGTTAAGCACTATCGGATCGAGATCAGAGTTCGTCCGCGGCGCACCGCTTGTGGTCTGGTAGTATGCCGCGCTCACAATCAACAGCACGACGCACACTAGCCGAAAGAAGATCAGCCTGGTTTTAAGTGCGTTTGGTCTCATGAGATCACATCATTCGAGGATTAAGTCTTGATTGGCTCCGCAGTTCTGTTCGGTTCGACGAGAGATTCACTAATATACGACAGCCGCAACGAAGAACAACCTCCGCTGACGATCAACGGCTATTGCTCCTCCCCATCCGCTCTGTGCGGGCGGAGAGAACAGGTAGTACTCCACTTTCGTTGCATGCTTCAGACCTTCCCAACCTACCTGACGCGACCACGCTCTATCGTTCTCGTTCCGAGGTCGCAATTGCCAGTCGTTATTGCGTTCGCTTGGACCCGTTAGTGGCTTGAGTCTGTTCTTCCGGAGCGCATCGACCACCACCGAAACATTGTCGGCCGAGAAACGCATCCAAACTTCTCCATTGAACGGCTGCTCTCCCGCCGCCAGTATCTCTTTCACCCCTCGTGGGGGCGGGATGCCCAGAACTCGCTCGAAGACTGCGGCAGGCGGTTGCTTGGCGAGATCCCAGGTCCCGCGCCATGCGGCGAGCCGCCATTGCGCGGCGACAAACAAGCTGAGCGGAACAAGGCAGCAAACTAGCAGCCGCAGTAAACGGAAACGTCGAGATCGCACTACGCCTTGGAACATGTCAATCGCAAATCTATGCCTGGGAGCCCAACGGAGCCCTACTCCACGACTGCGCTCCGCTTTAGCAGAAGCGTGATCCCCGGATGGCTGTCCGTATACGCCAGCGCTGTATGCCCCTTGCCGTTACGTGCGCCGACGTTCGCGCCGCGAGACAGAAGAAGCTTGATTCCCTCGCGAAACTTGAAGTGAGTTGCCATCATCAGCGGCGTGCGGCCGTCCTCATCCGCCAGGTTTGGATCGGCTCCTGCATCCAAGAGCTGACGAACGGACCCGGTCTTTCGTGAACTCATCACATACCAGAGTGCGGAGTGGGCCTCCGCAGTTCGGGCATTCACCTTCACGCCACCCTGTATTGCCGCCCGCAGCATGGACAGGTCCCCCACCTTCGACGCGAACATCAGGACCGTGATGCCGCGCGGGCTCTTCGTGTGGATGCTCTCGCCGGCTCGCAGAAGGTGGTTGACTGCGCTAACGTCCGCCGGTGTCCACTTGCCTCCTCTGTCGAGAATGCTTGCCAGTCGGCCCCTGGCGCGCTTGGCGGACTGCGCGTGTACGGATGGGGCATGAACAACTGAAGCCATGACAACCAGTGCGGTGCTGCATAGCAGTGCGAATTTCATGATAGATCCTCCTGCACTGAAGATTGGAACTCCTCAAGTCATTTGGACGCACGAAGCGCCGGATGGGTTCACCGTGCGAGCCCGTGGGACCGCGTCCGTCACGCTCACGTCTACTCCATCCGACCGAACGCCTCCAGCATCTTGTCCTGAGACGGAGGCTCAAGGACATGCCTTCGCGCAAAGTCGTCGGCTTGCGGGTATTCCGTGTCTCGGATGCGGTCAGCCGCATTCGCGAGGTCGTATTGCGTGAAACGCAAAGCGACTTCGGGACCAAGCAGGAGCCAATACGCGCCTGGTTCGCCATATGGCATTCCCACGCTGCCGGCATTCACAACCCGAGTCGTCCCAACAATCCGATCGAACTGCATATGGGTGTGCCCGCAGACAACCAGAGGCGTGTCGAGCCCCTCAAAGATTGGCAGAAGGCGCTCCACCGGAGTGAGGCGAGTGACGACCTCTGTGTCGTTGCGCGGAGTGCCGTGGCAGAAGAGCACACGGCCAATTCCGTTAACCTGCAGTTTAAACGTCGCGGGCCAGGCATTGAGTGTGTGCGGGTGTTCGGAAGCGAGTTGCTGCGCGGTCCACCGCACCGGATCGCGCCACTGCTCCTGGGCGCTGCGGAACCAGTCCGTCTCAACTCCCGCCATCTGCGCCATCACCTCGCGGTCGCCATTGCCGAGAATGAACCGCGACGGTGTTTGGAGGCTCAATAAGCGCTCCAATGTCTCGCTTGGCATCGGTCCGGGAAACACATCGCCCCCCACGAGGATTAGGTCCACTGCAGCCTGATCGACCTCCCGCAGCACTGCCTCCAGCGCGGGGAGATTTCCGTGAATATCGTAGAGAGCGGCGATTCTCATGAGGATATTATCGATGGCTCAACGCGAAAACCGACGCGCTTCCAAGGTGGGTTGCCCTCATCGTTGAGCCAATCGCCTCGGCGACTTTCAGCGTGCGCGCCAGGGCATCGAGCTGTCCCCTGTTACCTGTCAGGAATGGCATAGTCGTGCCGCAGCGCGGGATCGTCCGTCAGGTATTGCACAAACTCCCAGTCGTTGCCATCCGGGTCATAGAAGTAGACTCGCGTCCGATAAGGGTGGTTGTTTGGCGGCGTCGAGTTGCGATATCCCGCCGCGGAGAGGCGCTCGCGAATCGCGTCCACGTCGTCCACCACATAGGCCAGGTGGTTTGTGCCCGGAGTGCCGGCGTAGGGCGTCCAGCGCTCCACCGGCTCCTTGGTGGCGGCCATTAGCGCGATATAGGTCTCATCTGTGCCGATATGAACCCAGCGTGCGCCGCGCGTATCGATTCCATCGTGGCGAATCCTGAATTCCGGAAATGCAGTTTGCAGGAAGCGAATCGTCGCGTCAATGTCGCGAACGATGAGGTTTGCGTGCTCTAGCCTGGCTGGCATCGGACATATCTCCTTGGCCGTCGGTTCAGCAACTGCACAACATGTTGGCGCAATTCACATGCTCTCTGTATGTAATCTTTTGGAGAGACTGCGGAACTCTACTTGGACGCCGACCGCATCAGCCCCAGCGTCGCCCACGCGCTGCCGAAGTAGGTGATGGGCACTGGGTTCATGTACGGGGTGCCGCCGATAGCCGCGCGGGAGGTCATTGGCCATGAGCCGTCGGCCTCCTGCGTGGCCACCAGGAATGCAACTCCTCGTTGGATTGCCTTGTCATCGTTCATGACGCCCGCAAGGCCGAGCACATAGAGCGCCTGCCCAGTGGCATAGGCGTCGCTTGGGAGGTCGGGAAGCTGTCCCCAGCCGCCGTCCACCCTCTGTAGGCGATTAAACTCGCTGATTAGGCCGTGAATGCCCTTCATCCGCCGAGAGTCCCAGTAGTGCCGGAGCACCCAGAAGGCGAATTCTTGAGTGGTGCCCGAGGGTGGCGACTTCGCAAGCCACGCTACTGCTCGCTCTTGGGCATCGCCCCGAGACAAGCTGCCATCCTTCTGAACAATCCTAACGTCTTCCATTGCCATCAGACCCAGCAGCGTGGCCACCTCGTCTGACTCGAAGAATGGCGGGGGCCGGTTCTGCGGCGGCGCAGAAGACCATGCCCATGAACCATCCTCCTCCTGATGCCGGACAAGGTGCCTGCGAATCTGAGCAAGCTCGTCCGGGCTCACTGCAGTCTGCGCGGGAATGGCCCTGGCCATCACTGCAAGATAGAGGGCCGGAGTGCTCACCATCTTCCAACCGGGACGAGTGTCCCGAGGTTTGTCGATGTTCTTAAGCCGCTCTTTGGTCCAATTCACGTTGTCTGCATAGGTGTCTGGGTTAACGCCGTAGCCCTGAATTTTCGCTTCGCTCATGGCCCACACGGTCATCGTGCCGTGGTGGCACGTGGCGCACTGCTTCTCCTTGCGCCACTTCGCTGCGTCCGTTTCCAGAAATGCCAGGCCGCGCTCTGCGGACTTCTGTGCTTGGGCAATACCTCGGGCAGCGTTGGCAGCAGGCTTTTTCTCGGGTTCAACACCCTGAACAGGCCCCGCAGTGCAAACTGCGAGAAGCATGGCAGGCGCTACCACGCACATGACATTAACGACATTGCTGAAGCGCATTAAAAGGAGTCCTTTTGGCAGACGGATTAGTTTACTGCCTTGGACTGTCGCCGCTCCATGCGGCATACAATAGACATGCATGAAGGTCCTCACGAGTGAGGTCCGGAAAGTCCACCAGAATCTCTGCCTCCGACATTCCCGAAGCCATGTAGTCGAGCACGTCATATACCGTTATGCGCAATCCACGCACACATGGCTTTCCGCCCCGCTTGTCGGGTTCGATTGTAATGAAGTCCTGGTAGTTCATGCTCTCATCATACCATAGGTTTGGAAGGACTATCTTGCCGCGGCCCTAGCATCCCGCTCGGCAGCCTTCAGCAGCCGCTCTACGGCCGACTCTATCGCCATCTCTCCTGGAGCGCCCACCCACTT
>VFKD01000162.1 GCA_009885735.1 bacterium | reverse complement strand
GTGCGCGAGTTCTCGCAGGGAGAGCTTACGCTCGAGGTGACCGAGGAGCCGCGCCTGCTGGAATCCGAGCCGCCACAAAGCGTGGTTTGCAATGAGCCGGTCCTCTTTCGTTCCGTGGCCGGACATGGCGGCGCCGCTTGGCGAGATGGCTTCCTCTCCCGCGTGGGAGTTGGCGGTGCTGTGCTGTGCTGCGCATCGCGGGAGGCGCTCCTTGGTCCCCTTGAGGTCCGGTTCACGCTTCCTCTTATGCCGGGAATGGACGCTCCAATCTCGGCCCCGCGCGATCGGCTGAGCGCCGCGGGCAAGGGAAGAAGTGCTCCACCTGTGGACGTTGGGAACGGATCGCTTCAGGTTCGGGCAAACATTACGAGCGCAGTTCAGGGCGAGTCGGGTCAGGTCCTGCTTGGGCTGGAGTTCTGTCAGCCGTCGTCGTTGGCGAGGATTCAGCTCGCTCGGTATGTGGAGTGGAATTTGGTCGCGGCGTAGTGGTAGGCAGCGCATTACCGTTCTAGTCGTGCGTCCGTTCCCAGGGCGTTGCCCTGGGCTGATGATGTTATGCGCCTCCGGCGCGAACGGCCGCCCCGAAGGGGCATTACAACAAGAGCCTGGGGCATCGCCCCAGGAAGGAAACCATGGCTTGAGGGCGACCCTAAATAGGGTCGCTCTTCTCTATTGTGCGCCGTCTCGAGGTTCCCAGCCCAAAATCGCCTTTGATCGAACGTGCCGAAATGCCTTTCCCGAGGTGTCGCCCGTCACGTGGATCACGTGCAGCTCATCCGGCGCCAGGTCGAGTGCGGACAGCAAGGCACGGGCCAGGTCCGGAGCGCTCGTGCGGCAGTCTACCGTGTCGCCCGGAGCCTCGCTCAGCTTACGTTCGAGCGAGACCGGCAGGAAGAGCCTCAGAATGACCACCGGCAGGCCGTGCTTGCGCCAGAAGAAACGCGCAACGTGCTCTCCCAGCAGCTTCGTGTGGCCATAGACGCTGAGGGGCTCGGCAGGAGTCTCTTCCAGGTCGTACTCACCACTCGTTAGGTCGTGCCCGTCGTGGACCGAGAGACTGCTGGTGTAGACCACTCGCCGAATGCCGTGGAGATGCGCAGCTTCGAGCGCGAGGTGGACTCCCTTCACGTTCACGTCGTACGAGGCGCCCGGATCCTGAATGTTCTTGTCGGTTCCCGTTCCCATTGCCATGTAGAGGAGCGCGTCGACGCCCTGCGCGGCCAGGTTCAGGGCAGGTGCATCTGTCACGTCGCCCAAGACTGTTTCCACCGCAGTAGTCAAGTCTTCGGGAAATGCAACCCGATCGAAGACGCGAAGTGTCCAGCGCTCAGCAAGCAGGGGCAGTACGAGGCGGCCCACGTAGCCTGCGCCGCCTACCACCAGCAACAACGGTTTTGTATCAACACTCATGGGGTATGTTCTCCGCGCCCATTCTACTCGGGCAAGAGGGAGGTTGACAATGGTCCAGCAGGAAGCAGGTCAGAAGTTGGAGAGTTTGAACGAAGTTGAGAGGACGTGCCTGCTGTTTGAGGCAGGCGACTATCCTGATCGAGGGGTGACTATAACCGAGGACGACCTGCGCAGGATTGCCGCGGGCAGCGCGGCGGAGGTGCCAGTTCGAGTGGAGCACCTGCGCGAGTCTCCCTTCGATTCCGCGCTGGGAGTAGTGACCGGTCTCACCGTGCAGGGCGGGCGGCTCTGGGGCATCTTGCGGCAGCCGGCGGAGGCGATTGCATTTCTGGCGAGAGCAGGCGCCCGGGCACTCTCGGTGGCGATTGACATGGCGGCCGGAAGGCTCACCGAGGTGTCGTTCGTCTGCAAGCCAAGGGTGGCATCCGCGAGGGTGTTCGGTTCCGATGCGGCGCTTGTGTTTCGCGAGATCGATTGGCCTATTGAAGAGGCAGAGGAGGAAGAGAGAATGGGAAGTGTGAGGCAGATTGTGGAGGGAGTTCTGGATGGCCTGAAGTGCGCCTTCGGAGGAGGTGGTCAGCAGGTAATGGAGGACGTCGGCGCCGAGGAGCGAGAGAGGCTGCGGCTCGACCGTGAGGCGATCACCCGGGAGCGCGCCGAGGCGCGGGTAGCTGAGTTCAAGCGTCGCGGGCTCATTCGGGCGTCGCCGGCGGCCGAGCAGTCCGCAGAAGCGCTCCTTCAATTCTGTACGACAGATGTATTCCAGTTTGACGGAGTGGGATTGGCGCCGGATGCATTGTTTGCCAGGTTCCTCGAGGCGAATGGGCCTGTGGTTCCGATGGGCGAGATGATGCGAGCATCGGCGGAGGCAGGGCCGGACGCCTCCAAGCGCCTGGGCGGCATGGCGCGAGACAGGGCAAAGCGTGACGGCGTGCCGTACCTTGCCGCTCTCACAAACGTATGCACCGAGCATCCGGAGCTTGCCCGGGCGGCAAGGGAGGAGTCGACGCTGGTTGCATAGGTCTCATAGGTCCCAGAAGTACGTCCGGCATCGTATTAACGGGTCCTTCGACTGCGGCTCGATACGGCTGAGCCGCGCTCAGGACGAACGGATTCCGCCATTGCAGTCAATGGCTGAACACCACGGACTCGTTGTTAAACCACGAATAAGGAGAAACGCCCATGGCAAAACAGACACCGCTGTTCGTCAAGACCTTCCAGGCCGACACCGCCATCGCAAATGCAAACGTGGTCGTGGTGGCGTCCGGCACAAACGCAGGCAATGTCGCGCTTCCCGCAGCTGCGAATGCCACCAAGATCGTGGGAGTGACGCTCGAAGCCGTACCGAGCGGCTCCGCCACGAACAGCCTGCCGATTCAGACCGACGGCATTGCGCAGATTCAGACCGACGGCGCCGCAAGCATTGCCGCCGGCGACTACCTGGCCGTGGCAAACAGCAGCGGGCAGATCAAGACGGTCGTGCCTGCTACCGGTACGGTGGTGCGCCAGCTTGTGGGCATCGCGCTCAGTTCGGCCGCGAACACGGCCGGCCTGCTGGTGGACGTTCTGCTGCAGCCGAACGTGTATATCGGGGCGTAGATGGGATTGATGGGACGTATGGGACCTATAGGACCTATAGGACTTATGGGACCTATAGGACTTATGGGACCTATAGGACCTATGCGACGGGTGAGACCGACTGGACTGCTAGGATACTGCGGACCGGCCCCTTCGTTCCTTCTTGCGGCACACAGGAATGACGCGCTGCATTACTCCCTCTCCCAGCGAGGAACGAGCGCCGGGGAGAGGGTTGGGGTGAGGGCATCGGGTGCGGCTTCGCAAAGGGTGACAATAATGGCGCGGAGCACGGCGCAGGACCCAATACAGTTCAGTAGATAAACGTCACACTAAATTGATCAACGAACACACTGACGCCGCACTTTGGCGTCCCAACGACGAGAGGAGACCACATGCCTTCCACATCGCAAGTCCACATCGACCAGGCGCTCACGAATCTCTCGGTGATGTATCGCAACGACTCATACATCGCCGAGAGCGTGCTGCCGGTCGTTCCCGTCCGCAAGCGGTCCGACAAGTACTACCTCTATCGCAAGGAGGACTTCCTCAGCGCTTCATCGCTCTCCGCCGGCGGCGTGCCGAACTCGCTTCGCCGCCCGGGCGCCGAGGCCGCAGAGATCGACTTCGCAATGACGCTGTCGAGTTATTATTGCGAAGAGTATGCGTATCGAGGGCTGGTGACCGACGCCGAGTCGGCTGTTGCGGATAATCCTCTTCAGCCGGACATGGACCAGACCATTCATCTCACCGAGCGCATCATGCTCGACAACGAGGTGGCCACTGCGGGGCTCGTCTGCAAGCGGGCGAACTACCCTGCGTCCAACAAGGTTGTCCTCACCACGGGCGGCACGGGCACTTCGTGGGCCCAGTATGCCTCGGTGAACTCGAACCCGTTCGGCGACATCAAGAACGGCAAGCTTGCTGTCATCAAGGGAGTGGCCCGCGAGGCGAACACGATGCTCATCGGCGTGGACGCTGCGCGCACGCTGGCTGACCATCCGACCGTGAAGGACCTGGTGAAGTATGTCCATGAGGATGCCCTCACCATGAGCGGTCTGCCGAAGGTGGTTCGCGGCCTCAACGTGGTGGAGGGAGCGACCCAGAAGAACTCGGCGGCCGAGGGAGCGGCCTACACCGGCGCGAACGTGTGGCAGGCGGACGACGGCACTGCGGTGGCTCTCATCTTCTATCGCAATGCCACTCCGTCCATCCGGTCGGCTGCGTTTGGCTACACCTTCGAGGCGCCTGACGACGCTACGAATGCGAGGGGGTTCGCCGTGCGGCGCTGGCGAGAGGAGAAGCGCAAGGGCGCGATGATCGAGGTCTCGTGCCTGCGGGACTGGCGGATCATCGCGGTGGATGGCGGCGGCCTCGCGCTTGGCGGCTACCTCATCACCAGCGCCACCGTATAGCGGCGAATGAGCCCCGGATATGCGGCGGTGGAGGTCGTCAGCCCCATCTCGGGAATGTGGGAGCTGATGAGCGCGGGTGGCCGCGTCATTGTGTTCGACACAGCGCAGGTCGCCTTCGAGTGGCTGCCGCTGCTGGGGAGCGGGCGTCCGTGCAGTTTGGACGCTCGCTCCCTGTCTGTCTGTTTTCAGGTTATCTCAAATGTCCATCCGAACCGCGCCAGGGTGGCGCCGAACTATGATCCTGGCGAGAAGGCACCGTGGAAGCGGCACATTATCTGGACGGATTGGTGGAAGGGCTGAGGGCGATTGACATGGATGGGCAGGATGGACTGGGTAGATT
>VFKD01000203.1 GCA_009885735.1 bacterium | reverse complement strand
CATGCTGCACGGCCTGCCCGCAGTAGCACGTTTCGCAGAAGGAGTACACATGGCGAAGGCAAACATGAGGTCCCAGTGCCGAAAGTGTGGCTACGAAACGGCTCGCAGCATGGCAATCTGTGTTCGATGCGGCAACGAGCTCACCTACTCGGCGCCAAATGCCGGAGCGTCAATCGTTGCGGTGATGTTTCTGGCGGTGCTGGTGGTTGTGCTTGGGGTAGCTTGGAATCGATTTCGGCCTGGCCCGTCGCCGCTCCTGGGCAAGTGGTCGAATGACCGAGCCACTCTCGTGCTGGACAAAGCGGGAACGGCCAAGACGAACGCTGTATTCGGCGCGGATGGGACGCTCAATCTGGTTCCCGAGACGCGGACTGCGAAATGGGCCTCGAATGCGAACTTCATAACGTTTACCGCTCCAAACGCAACGAGCAAGCAGTTCACGCCTCCGCGGAAAGTGACCTGGGAGGTGAAGGACGGGGGGAAGACTCTGAAGTTGGCGGGCGTGGGCGCTCACGGGCACCTGATGGACAAACTGACCCTTACTCGGCGTTGAGACGTACCTTTGCAGGGAGTTGAGAGAATAAAACCGGGCCGGAGCGAATGCTCCGGCCCTACTGCGTGTTTCGGCTACTTTGTTACGGGAGTACCGGGCGCGGCGGGCGGCTCAACCGGTCGAAGCGGATCGGCGAGCGGCACGTCCTTGCGAGGCTCCTGCGGCTTCGGCTGTATGGGCGCTGGGCCCCCAGGCAGCGGAGCAGTGGGGACCGTCGGCGCACTTGATGGGTCTACCGGAAGGGGACCCTGGCTGCCGTCGCTTGGATTCGCTGGGAGATGGTCAGACACATCTCCAAGTGGATTGTTCTCGTCGGCGACAGGGCGCCGAACGAGGTGGCTCCTGCTCGCTAGGTCGCTTTCCGGTTGGAACTCCTCTGCGGTGGTTACGGCGGTTGACGGACTGTAGGCCACTCCAAGCTGCACCGACCTGCCGGCCAGCCTCACCACGGCGCCGCCGTGGCTTACCGAAACGACTCGCCAGCCGTGTATCGTTCCGCCTACCGGGATTATTTGCAGTGCCTTGTCCGTCTTGAAGAGCGCGCTCGGCCTCTGGCCAAGGAGTGTTCCCGCGAAGACAGGAGGCTGCACCTGCTCGATTGGCTTCGTAACGAGGGGCATGCCAGGGTTTCCCAGGTCAGGAAGCATCCTTGAAATGATTCTGTTGTGCGCCGTCATCGAGGGCATGGAGGAAGTAGGCGCAGCGGGAGGCGGCGGCTTAATCGCGGCCGGCTGCTCCACGGCTAGTGGCGCGAACGGATCTGCATCCGCTGCGAGCTGGGCTTCCGCCGCCGCAGTGCCCACAACCGGTGACTGAACCGTGTCCGTCGCCATGACAACCTTCACGGATTCCGCTGGCGCAGCAGCGGTTTTGGCCGCCGCCGGGTCGGGCACGGCAGCCGGGGGCGGTGCTCCACCGCCGATGGCATTGTTGACGGTGTAGACGCATACTGCGAGTGCGAGTGCCGTGGCTACCATTAGAAGCATAGCCTTCTTGGGGTTGCGTTCTGTCTTCTTCATGATGCCTACTTTCCTCCGCTGAAGTTCTTGGCCGGAGCGACCTCCGTCAAGACGGGATATGCACGGATAACGACCACTATCTCGGTCCTTTTGTTCTCTGTCGAGCGGGTCTGGAAGAACTGGCCCAAGAAGGGAATCTCTCCCAGGATGGGCAGCTTCGAGACGGTGCGCGTCTTATCGTTTCGGTCCAGCCCGCCTATCACCAGCTCCTCGCCGGACTTGAGCCGCACCGTGGTATCCGCCTCTCGGCTCTGGGTCTGCGGCAGCCCGTCCACGGTTCGCACAAGTGAGCTCACCACCGGGTGTACTTTCATTGTAACAGAACCGTCCGGGTGAATGCGAGGGCGCACAAGCAGCGCAATGCCCACCGGCACGGTCTCGGTTCCCTGGATGGTGCCCACGCTGGCTATCGACACATTGTTGCCGCGGAACCGAATGAGGTCGCCGATGAAGATGCTCGCATCCTCGTTGTCCACCACAGAGATGTTCGGCGCGGCCAGCAATCTGGCCTTCCGCTCGGTAATGAGCGCCTGAAGGCTCACCCTGAAGCTGGAGGCGCCTCGCGAGAGGGATCCGAACCGCAGGTCCGATCCAGCTGGTGAAGTGAACGTGGATGCAAGGTTACTCAGGTCCCAATTCACCCCCAGGTCCTTGAAGGCATCGTCGCTAATCTCGATGAGCGCGGACTCAATCCGAACGAGCGGCTGCGGGACGTCGGTCTCTTCCAGAAGGCGTGTCGCCATCGCCACGTCGGCCTGGCTGCCGATGAGGATCAGTCGAGTTGCGCGGCTCAGCGCCTGTTCGCTGCTGCCGCTGCCTCCCTGGCCCCCCTGGCCCCCGCCTTGGCCACCCCCTTGACCGCCGCCACCACCACCTCTGCTGCCACCGCCCTGGCCGCCTCCACTCCCGCTGCCGCCTTCGCTGCCGCCGGCGAACCCAGGCGCGAGGGGCGAGAAGATCGCCTGCGGGGGAGCGGTGGGCTCCGGCGCCTCGGTAACCGTAATTGCGGGAATCGCCTTCTTGATGGCCTCTTCAGCCTTCTTGGCGTGCAGGAACTTAAGGCGGTAGACCACCGCGGTTCGCACCTCCGCGGCCTTCGGCGGCTCAATGTCGAACTCCTGAAGCGCCCTGTCGGCTGCTTGAATGTCCAGCGCAGGTCCCACCACGATGAGCGTTCGCTCATTCCGCGTCACTTTGAGGCGCGGGAACGCCTCCTTGATGAGCCGCTCGGCGGCTGCGGGGTCCGCCGTGCGAATACCTGTTATGGCCGTCTCGTCCTTAGCCTGTACGGTCGGCGGCGCCACGTCCACGGTCTGCAGCGTCATGAGCGCGGACTGCAGTTCGTCCCGCAGCCCCGTAATCACAATGTTCCTGCCTGCCACCTCCACGGTGAGCCTGGGGTGTACGCGTCCAAGCACATCCTTGGCCTCTGTCGCGGGCAGATATCGGAGCACTATCACCTCGGAAACTCCGAACTGCGAGGATGCTTTCTGCACCTCCGCGGGAGTTCCCACGAGGTACGAGGTGCCGATGCGCGCCACGGCAAGGCCGGCAGTGGCCGCAACAAGGCGAATGGCGTCGTCCGCCGTGCGGTTGCGGAGGTTCACCGCGACGTTGCCCTTTGCCTCGGGAGTGACGAGAATGTCGGTGCCCGTGTAGTCTGCCACCATCGAGAGGAACTCGCGCACATCCACGTTGGCAGCCGTCAGGGATATGCGTCCTGGACGCATGGTGGGCGCCTGCGGGCGGCGCTGGGGCGCCGCGGGGCGCGGCGCCTGGGCGATTGCCCCAATCTGCGGGCGAATGGTGCGCTGCTCTGTGGGCCGCAGGCGGATGAGCTTCACTCCGTCGCCAACCAGCGCGTAGGATCCCTGGCCGAGCGCCAGTGCGGGGAACGCATTGGCGATCAGGGGGAGCGCCGCGAGTGCGGCGGCTTTGCTCAATTGTCTGTATAAGTTCATGTAGGCGCGATGTCCTTTCGGGTACTGCCATGCGGCCTCATTGGGTGTGTTACTGTTGAATCTCATTTCGGCGGCAGCGGCTGCGCGATGTATCGTTCAATGCCGATTGTCGCCTTTTGGCCAAACCCGGCCTGAATGGGCGCCGCTGCGCTGCTGCTGGAGGCTGCAGCCGAGGTCGTTGTGAGGTCGGTGATCACCAGCATCCGCGAGGAGTGGCTCACCTGCCAGAGAAAGCTTCGAATTTGACGGTAGCTGCCCTCAATCTCGACCTTCGACTTAGCTGCCTGCACCGCGCCTGCTGATTTCGCCTTGTCCGGCGCGTCGGAATCGATTCCAAGGATGCGCACCTGAGCCGCCACGGCGAGCGCGCCCAGCAGGCCGATAAAGTCGGACGATTCGGAGCGGCCTGCCTCGGCAGCAGGCAGGATGTTGCCGGCCGGCGGCACCACGGTTGCCTTGAGCTTGTTCAGCTCGGTCTGTTTGGCCTCAATCTGCTGCCCGATCTCGCCGTGCTTG
>VFKD01000254.1 GCA_009885735.1 bacterium | reverse complement strand
TGGAAGGCGCAAGGATTCCTGGTTGGCCAGACGGTCAAGATCGACAATTTGCCTGGAGTATGGACCATCACCGCCATCGATGACGCGCTGGCCTATCCCGGCCTGCCTGCTGAGGGCAGCGATCCGAACGACAATTCGATCCTGGTGCTGAGCGGCCCCTCGTTGGCGAGCATCGTCGATGGGTTGCACACCATTAGTGCCTTCGACAAGGAAGTGCTTACTACGGACGAAGCGGTCACCGTAGTCGGAACCACGGCCGGCGGAATCATCAGCCGCACTGCGGGTTCGTGGTTAGCGGATGGCTTCGCTGTAGGCGAGATGATCGAAATCAAGGAGGACTTCGCTCAGGGCGAATACGAGATCGTTTCGGTGACGGCCTTGACGATGACGGTCATCGGCGGCCAGCTTGCGCCGGTGTCCGATGCGACGCGCAATATACGAGAAGTCGGTGCCGTCGCATTCATTACGCTCGAACTCACCATCGAACCGACCTATACGGGCGGCATCGTCACCCGCGACAACGTCGGCGCTACCTGGACCGATGAGGGTTATCTCGCCGGCCACCTGATCACGATGGTCGACGGCAGCGGCAAGCGCGATTTCCGCATTGTCGAGATTTCCGAGAACGGCCTGTCCCTGAAGCTTGAGGGCGTGCCGCTCACGGCCGCAGACAGCGGAGTGAAGTCCTTCTACGTCCAAGGCATTCACGGCGGCCTGACCGTTGTGCATGGCGGCGGCAACTTCAATCTCGAAACCACCGGCGACATGAATCTGGCCACCAGCGGGCTAGGCAAGGATCTGACGCGTCTGGACGGCCGCGCCTGGACAAAGGACCGTTATGAGGTTGGCCAGATCATCCAACTCGTTGGCGAAGCCTACACCCGTACCATCCTGTCGATCCAAAACGCCACAATCCCGGCTCCGTTCAACTCGGCGTTGACTTGGGGCGTCGGCAGCAAGATGGTCCTGAGCGCGCCAACCAACCGGGTCGATCAGCTTGCTGGCACCGTTCTGGCCAACGGCGATTACCTTGAGTCGACTTTGAACGCGCTCTCCTTGCATGTCGCGGAATCGCTGCGCACACAAACGACGCAGCTCATGGACGTTGCCACCAGCAGCCTGACTCGCAGTTCTGGTACTTGGGCGGCCGACGGCTTCTATGTCGGCCAGAAGGTCTATATTAGTGGTTATGCTGGTCCGTTTACGGTCAGTGCGCTGGCCGGTGGCGTCATGACGCTGCAAAACGTCGCGCTCACACCAAGGGACGATGTGAATTTGACCGTCTTCGGCTTCGACGCGACCCAAGACTCTGTCCTCAATGGCGGCGCACGCATCGGGGGCGATCACATCACCATATCTGGCGGAGCCGGCCCTAATTCGCCGCTCGTGGTCTATGGCGACACGTCGCAGGACGGCATGTGGTACAGCGGCGAGTCTTACAGCGTGCTTGGGCTGGAGCTCGGTGAAAAGCCGTTCGATCCATTTCCGCAGTTGCCTGACGCAGAGAACGAGGACGACGAATGGGTCTTCCCGCTGGCCAATCCCTACGATTTGGCTGGCCACGACATTATCGATGCCAGCGCGCTGTTCGCGGGAACAGAGGCCGGCAGTCTGCCCAGCGTTGGCCTCACTATCTATGGCGGCGTCGGGAACGACACCATCATCGGCAGCCAGGCGGGCGATCATCTCGCCGGCGGTTCGGGTGATGACCTCATCATCGGCCAGCGCGGCACCGACCACATCTATGGCGACAGCGGCATAAACGTGAACATCTTTACCCGTGCCCTGACGATCAGCACTGTGGACGCCAGCCCGATGCCGACGGCAAGCCCGGACGCCGGTACTAACGGTACTACGCTTGCGCCGAAGAAGTCCGCGCTTCGCGATAGTATGCAGGCCGGGCGCGATGTCATCCACGGCGACGGTCCGGGCACGGTTGCCGGCGGTCCGGAATCGGCGTACGACGACATCATCTTCGCCGACCACGGCGTCATCAAGATGTTCGTCGATGATCCGAACCTACCCCCTGTTCTGTTGCAGCGGATCCAGACGACCTCGCTGGGGCTCGTGTTGGAGATCAATTCGGCCGAACTGCAGAACGGTGACGACGACGCAGTCTTTGGCGGCCTGGGCCGTGACATCATCGTGGCCGGTGCCGGTAACGACATGGCCGACGGCGACGAAGGCGACGACCTGGTATTCGGCGACAACGTCGAACTGGAGCGTAAGGGAGGCATCGACGGCAATCTCTTCGACGACATTGCAGGCAAGCGCTTCCAGACGCTGGCAGGCACCTTGCTCTACAGCCGCACCGACCAGGCTGTCCCTGCGGGATTCCCGGCGGTGAATGCGACAAACAGCGGGCTACTCCTGACCGACGGCATCGCGCGCAATTTCCGCGACCCGGACGGCGCGCCTTGGTGGGCCGAGTATGTGGCTGAGAACATGGTCAATTATGCCTCGCTGCATACCTTTGCGTTCGACGAGGGGACAGCCGGAGTCGGCAGCTTTGGCAACGACTATATCGCTGGCGGTGCGAAGCACGATTTGCTGTTTGGCCAGCTCGGCCATGACATAATTCAAGGGGACGGCGGCATCGAACTCGCTTTCGCAGGCACGTCGCACGCTGGGGCATCGCGCACGCCCGAAGCCGATTCGCCGGTCGGGCCATTGTCCGTGGTGGCTTCGTTCGAAGCCCCGACAGACGGCGAGGACTATATCGAGGGTGGCGGCGGCAACGACATCGTGTTTGGCGGACTCGCACAGGACGATATCGTCGGCGGCAGCTCGGCTCTCTTCAGTCTCACATCGCCGAATAACCGACCTGATGGCGATGATATTCTTTTTGGCGACGCGGGCACGCAGATCAGCCGCAACAATGCGCTCAACGTGGACGGAACACTGCTCGTGCTCACGCCGCGCCATGCCAACGACGCTGACACCATCGCCGGTGACAACGCCAATATCATCCGCATTGTCGGCATTAACGGTGACGACCTGCTCGATAACTTGCCAAGCAAGCTCTACGTCTCGTTCAACTACGACAACTATGACCCCAACAACAAGATCGTTGTCCGCGGAGTCACGCCGCTCGACTACACCGCAGGCGGCCCGGACGCCAATCCGACGATTTTCTCGGCCACGCCGGTCGTGGGAATGCGGAACGAGTTCGGTATCTATGCCGTCAACGACATCGGAGGGCACGATGAAGTTCATGGTGAAACCGGAGACGATACCGTCTACCTGCAAGGGGGCAACGATATCGCTTTCGGCGACGCTGAAGATGACGACAATGTTGGCGGTTGGGGTTTCGACTGGATCTCGGGCGGAACCGGCGACGACGGCGTCCTAGGCGACGACGGCCGCATCTTCACCAGTCGCAATAGCACGACTCTCGGCGAACCACTCTTCGGCGTGGCTGCCTTCCAGTTTGCGACGGACCAAGATCTAAAAAACATCAACGGTAACGCGTTGAACGAGTTGATCTACACACCGGGCAATGTACAATTTGCGACGATCAATATCGGCAATGAATTGAAGAAGACGGTCGATTTGACCCCTTGGAATCTCGATCCCGATGGCGGCCTCGAGGTCTATCAAAACCCCGTGCCGACGAACGTGGTACCCAAGTTCGCCAATGACATCATCTACGGCGGCCTGGGGAACGACGCGTTGCACGGCGGCGCGGGGGACGACGCAATTTCGGGTGCCGAGGCCATCATGGTGTCTTACACCCAGACGTACGAGGAAGGCGACCCCAACGGCAACGGCTTTGCCAACGAACTGAACGGTGCGGCCCGCAGTGATTGGACCCGACCGTTCAACACCGGCGACGTGCTTCGCCACAACGTTGACGATCCAACGGGCTGGCACCGCGACCGTTCGCGACGATCAGGTGAATTCGCGCTCTATGACGAGTACGATCCACGGCGCAAGATTGAGATCGTGATCGCGTCCACCAACCCTGATGTCAAAGTCGGCGAAGCGTACAAGGGCCAGGCCAACGTGACCAGGGGAGACTTTCTACTCAACTTCTACTCGCGCTACGGTACGGTCGGAGTCGGCGAAGGCATTGCCCGGGCTGGCGGCACGACGCCCGACGGCGTGGTTTACCTCGCCACGTTTGACGACGGCAAGGACCGCGCATTCGGCGATCTGGGTAACGACTGGATTGTTGGCGGCACGGGCAAGGACACCTCGTACGGCGGGTTCGGAAACGACCTAGTCAATGATGACGATTTCCATGAGACCGAAACCGTGGATACTGGCCCGCAGGATCCCGTTGACGCACAGTTCGACAATGAAGCGCCCGACACGCAGCCATTCTATGAGGACCGGGCGTACGGCGGGGCTGGTCGGGACGTACTGATCGCCAATACGGGTGGTGATCGTTTGATCGATTGGGTCGGCGAGTTCAACACCTACTTGGTGCCTTTTGCACCTTTTGGTACTGCCACCGTTAGCAGAACACTTCAACCGCAGTTGTCTGAGTTTCTCTACGCGCTTTCGAAAAGCGATGGGGCCGACCCGACGCGGCGTACCGACGAAGGCGGTGGTCTGGATCCAGCCCGCAATGGCGAGCCGTTCGGTGAGCTTGGATTGCTCAGGCAACAGGACCAGTTCTTCCATGATCAAACGGGTGCTCCGGCCGACCCGCAAGCTGGCAATATTCCTGGCGGCAAACGCGATGTATTGCGATCGGCGACCTTTGACAACAACAAACCCGAGAACTTATTGCCCGACAGCGGCGTTTGGCAAGTGAGTGCCGGCATGTTGCAGGTCTCTGCCACGTCGCCTCACAGCGATGCTGTGGCTGTCTATCAGATCGGCGATCGACTCCCGAACTACTTTGAAGTCACTGCGAAGATCCAAGCCATTAAGCCGACGGCTGGCTGGATCGCCAACAGCTATGTAATCTTCGACTATGTCAGTTATCTGGACTTCAAATTCGCCGGTATCGATGTTTCGACCAACAAGCTCGTCATTGGTCGCCGCAATACAGTTGGATGGACGGTCGACAGTCAAACACCGTTCCTGGGCAAATCCGGTCAATGGTACGACATCTTGGTTTCGGTCAATGGCACAGCAATCACCATCGTAGTCGGCAACAAATCAGTCTCTCACGTCTATGGAACGCGAGAGATCGATGGCGTCAGCTATGGATTGAATTGGGGATTGGTTGGGTTCGGTTCGAACAATGCTCGTGGGGCGATGGACAATATCACCGTTCAAGTACTCCCACCGGAACTGAACAAGATCCGATCCGATGATTTCACCACCAACCTCTTGCCGATGTTCGGGAATGAGGTCACGGGTACATGGAACGTCGCAACCGGACGCTACGTAGGGACCGCATCGGGCACTGATTTCGCGATGAACATGATCGACCTCTCGGGTGTCACGCGATTGTCAAGCACGTCGGCATTGGAATTGACCTCGACGTTGTCGACGACATCGCGGGCTGGCGTGATCTTTGACCGATACGATAACGGAGATTTCAAATGGGCAGCCTTGGACGTGCAGACCGACCAGGTCTTGATCGGGCACTATACCAAGCGCGGCGGCTGGGTGGTCGATCAATCAGCGAGCTTTGCGGCCCTGACAGCCAACGTCGATTTCAAGTTGACCGTGTTTATCAAAGGATCGTCGGTCACGTTGACTGTCACTAATTTGGCTGGTACGAGTTCGGCCTTGGTAAGTCATGTCTTCAATGCGGTATCGGTCGACGGCGGTTTCGGTTTGCTCGTTCGAACCGGCTCGGGTTCGTTTGACTCGGTGACGGCGAAGACGGACGACGCGAAAGTCCCATCGTTGCTTTTGGCCTCTGCGGGCAGTGACCCGTCGAACATCAAAACGGAGACGTCGACGTCTTCGGATCAAGATGATTCGATTTCTAAGGCAATTCCTTTGGGGAACATTTCAACGATTCCAGTCAGTGTTGTTTTCGCGATTTCCCTTGACACCGACGTCGATATGTATAGCTTTGCAGTGATTGCCGGCCAAGTTGTTGATTTTGACATCGATACGGTGTCCAACGGCACGGGTGGGCTAAACTCATTTCTACGGCTGTTTGATTCTCTGGGGCAACCATTGGCCATCAGCGACAATGCCGAGGCCCCAGGTGACAGCGTCGTTGGCTTAGACGCTTATTTGCGAATTAAGTTTTTGGAAACAGGTACGTTTTACGTTGGAGTGTCCAACGACAGCAACATTCAGTACAGTCCCATAACAGGAGATGGCGTTTTAGGCGGTGGTCAAAACGCAACTGGCAGTTACCGTTTGATTCTGCATGCTGTATCGCCAACTTTGGCCGTGGGCCTAAATGTTTCCACTATTTCAAAGAAGAAGGGGCAAGCCGTTGGAAGCGTTTCACGCACGGATGCGGATCTCAGCAATGCCTTGACCGTGAATCTCACCAGCAGCGATGTCACGGCCGCGATGGTGCCTGTGTCCGTGGTTATTCCCGCCAATCAGACCTCGGTCAGCTTTGCCATTACGGCCGTTGACGATCACTTGGCGGATGGAACCTCAACGGTCACGATTACAGCGACTGCATCAGGCTTCGCGTTGGGAACAAATACACTGGAAATAACGGACAGCAATGGCTTATGGCACAATTCGGCCAATCCTTTAGACGTTGACGCCGACAACACGGTCTCTCCGCTCGACGTTCTTACTGTCATTAATTATTTGAATGAATTTCATTCAGGGCCG
>VFKD01000499.1 GCA_009885735.1 bacterium | reverse complement strand
CGCCTCATCGAGCTCTCGCCTGCCATTAAGGCCTAGCCAATTATGTACAACCCCGTCAAGGGCGCTGCCGAAGCAATTCTGCCCATCGTTAGTGGCATGAAGCTGACGATGAAGCACTACCTGCGCATGATTAACCCGGTCACCCGAAAGGATGCGAACGAGACCATTCAATATCCGGAAGAGCGGCGCGAACAGTTCCCGCGAACCCGGTGGCGACACTACCTCACTCGGTACGACAACGGGCTCGAGAAGTGCATCGGCTGCAGCCTCTGCGCCGGCGCGTGCCCAGCGCGCTGCATCTATGTTCAGGCGGCCGAAAACACGGACGAAGAGCGGGTCTCCCCCGGCGAGCGCTTCGCTGTGAAGTATGAGATCAACATGCTTCGCTGCATCTTCTGCGGATACTGCCAGGAAGCGTGCCCAACCGGCGCCATCGTGCTGCGCAAGGACTTCGAGCTGGCAAACTACAATCGCGAAGACTTTCTCTACACCAAGGAGATGCTCCTTGAGCCGCTCTCCACGGGAACTCGGATTCCCCTCACGCCGAGGTAACACCACACTGGTCAAGGACTATTAACATTGATGGACAGGATGAGCAGGATAAGGTCAACATCCTGTCTATTCTGTCTATCGATGTTTAGCTTGCCCTTGGCCCACCCCCAAAAACCCATGCGGGTACAATGAGGCCTGAAGGTCTGGCGTGGCCACTCCTCGGCCCGCCGCCGAACAACCTGCCCTAGGAGGCCTCACGTTGGCGAACTCATTCGGCGCGCAGTCCACACTACAGGTGGACGGCCGCAGCTTTACATACTTCCGTCTCTCCGCCGCCGGCCCAAGCGCTGCCAACCTCCCCTACTCCCTTCGCATTCTGCTCGAGAACCTGCTTCGCCACGAGGATGGCATCTCCGTAACCGCGGATGATATTCGCGCATTGGCTTCGTGGGATCCGAAGGCTGAGCCCAGCCGCGAGATTGCCTTCACGCCTGCGCGCGTGCTTCTCCAGGACTTTACGGGAGTGCCGTGCGTGGTGGACCTGGCCGCGATGCGCGAGGCGATGGCGGCGCTGGGAGGCGACCCCGAGAAGATCAATCCGCTCCAGCCAGTAGAGCTTGTGATTGACCATTCCGTTCAAGTGGACGCCTACGGCACCGAGCAGGCAGCGCAGTTCAACGTAGACATGGAGTTTGGCCGCAACGGCGAGCGCTACCGCTTCCTGAAGTGGGGCCAGCAGGCGTTTCGCAACTTCCGAGTGGTTCCGCCAAACACAGGTATCGTGCATCAGGTGAACCTCGAGTTTCTGGCGCGGGTCGTCTTCGGAGCGGACGACGCTTCTGCGGCGCCGGTCGCCTTCCCGGATACGCTGGTGGGAACAGACTCACACACGACGATGGTGAACGGCCTTGGCGTGCTTGGATGGGGCGTGGGCGGCATCGAGGCAGAGGCGGCGATGCTCGGCCAACCGGTCTCCATGCTCATCCCCCAGGTGGTCGGATTCCGGATTGAAGGCAAGCTGCCCGAAGGCAGCACGGCCACCGACCTCGTACTGACCGTCACACAGATGCTTCGCGCCAAGGGGGTCGTGGGCAAGTTTGTGGAGTTCTATGGTCCGGGCCTCGCGGAGCTTCCCCTGGCCGACCGCGCGACGATAGCCAACATGGCGCCGGAATATGGCGCCACCTGCGGCATCTTCCCAGTCGACGCCGAGACGTTGCGGTATCTGCGCACGTCTGGCCGGCCGGAGGAACAGGTCGCACTGGTGGAGCAATACGCCAAGGCGCAGGGCCTCTTCCACACGGCAGATTCGCCGGAGGTGGAGTACTCCGATACGCTGCACCTCAACCTCAGCACGGTGCATGCAAGCATCGCTGGCCCACGAAGGCCGCAGGACCGCATCGCCCTATCCAGTTCGAAACAGGCGTTCGCGGAGGCGCTTCCCACTCTCATGGCGGCCGGAGCCGACGCAAGCGCTGCCGCGTCGGTTGAACTGGACGGGGAGCAGTTCAGCCTGGGTCACGGAAGCGTGGTGATTGCCGCGATCACCTCCTGTACCAACACCTCCAACCCGTATGTGATGCTCGCTGCGGGCCTCCTGGCAAAGAAGGCGGTGGAGCGCGGCCTGCAGACGAAACCGTGGGTCAAGACTTCCCTCGCTCCCGGAAGCCGCGTGGTGACGAGCTACCTCGACCGTGCGGGCCTTTCGGAGTCGTTGGACAAACTAAGGTTCAACACGGTCGGTTACGGCTGCACCACATGCATCGGCAATTCAGGTCCCCTGCCAGAGCCGATCAGCGAGGCGATCACGTCGAACTCCCTTGTTGTCTGCTCGGTCCTCTCCGGCAACCGCAACTTCGAGGGAAGAATCCAGCAGGAGGTTCGAGCAAACTACCTCATGTCGCCGCCGCTCGTGGTCGCCTACGCGCTGGCGGGACGAATGGATATCGACCTGCAGAACTCCCCGCTCGGAGTGGGCTCAGACGGAGCTGAGGTGTTCCTTCGAGACATCTGGCCCACCCAGCAAGAGGTTGCCGACCTGGTTCAGAGCTGCATCACCGCGGACATGTTCCAGAAGTCGTATGGCAATGTGTTCGCGGGCGACCTGAACTGGCAGGCCATCGCGGCGCCCTCCGGCGCACGCTTCGCCTGGGAGGCCGACTCGACCTACATCAAGAACCCGCCCTACTTTGCCGACATGCCTCGCGAGGCGCCCAAGACGGTTGAGGACATCCGTGGCGCGTCGGTGCTTGCCATCCTGGGCGACAGCGTCACCACGGACCACATCTCACCCGCCGGAAGCATTAAGGCTTCGTCTCCGGCCGGCAGATGGCTCTGTGAGCGGGGTGTGGAGCCACAAGACTTCAACTCGTATGGATCTCGCAGGGGCCACGACGAGGTAATGGTTCGCGGCACGTTTGCGAATGTCCGCATCAAGAACGCGCTCGCTCCGGGCACGGAGGGTGGGGTTACCACTCACCTGCCCAGCGGCGAGGTGATGTCGATCTTTGATGCTTCCGAACTCTACCACAATGCCGGCACGCCGCTGGTCATCCTCTCGGGCAAGGAGTATGGCAACGGCAGCAGCCGCGACTGGGCGGCGAAGGGCCCGTTCCTGCAGGGCGTGAAGGTCGTCATCGCAGAGAGCTACGAGCGCATCCACCGCTCCAACCTTATCGGGATGGGCATCTTGCCGCTGCAGTATCTCGACGGGACGAACCGAGCATCTCTCGGACTTTCGGGGCACGAGACAATCGATGTGCTGGGACTGAGCGAAGCCATCGGCCCGCGGTTTGGCACAGACAGGACAGTGGTGGTCCGTGCGACCGATGCAAATGGCAGCGCCAAGGAGTTCAAGGCCACGGTGCGCATCGACACGCCGAAGGAGATCGACTACTACCGCCATGGCGGCATCCTTCAGTACGTGCTGAGGCAGTTGCTCGACTAGAGAAGGAACGGCGACCGTCCTTCGACTGCGCTGCGGTGCGGCTGCAGCGCGCTCAGGATGGTCGGCTGGGAACGGAGACCGGCAAACGGTCGTCGCGGCGAGTTGTAGGGGCGATAGCATACGCGCGGAAACGTACCGGAGAGGCGGACATGCTGTAGGCGGATGCCTCGCCCACGTCGCGAGAATGCCGCAACTGCCTCGCGGGCGAAGCATCCGAGCTTTACGATTGCGCATGTATGGAAGCGTCGCGGTCGGATGCTATCGCCCCTACGCCAACCACCGGTGCGTGTTCGGAAGGCGGCCAGCCTTGCCGTGACTACCGCCTTACCGCCACGCCCCTCAGGAAAGCCAACCCGGCCACACCGATGTTCGCCCAGAGCCACGCCATTGCGCCCAAGTCCAGCCCGGAGAAGAACGGCACGCTTGCGGTGAACAGATCGCGCACCAGGTGAATGCCCACTCCAAGCGCCAGCAGGCCGTACCACTTTCGCTCACTCGCGCTGTCTGATTCGCAGAAGAACAGGTAGGCCGGAACGATTGCGCTGTGCCCAAGCAGGTTCCAGCCGCTCCCAAAGCCCGCCATGCCCTGAATAATGTCCGGCAGGATGATGCCCACCGCAACTGCCGCGCCCGCCGCAAGCGGCGCCAGCGAATCCTTGCGCCGGAACATCGCCGTGGCGAGCGCCGCGATGCCGGCACATGCGAAGATAAGCCAGCCCTTGCCTTTTGCGCCGCCCGCACCCGCGACGCCTGCGGCCACGGCGGCAGCTGCATTCAGCTCGCCGGCGCCATACTTGGCCTTGGGCCCCTTAGGCGAGGCGGAGCGCTCCAGCACAGCCTTCACTTCAGCCGGATCATGAATGCCTGTAGAGATGATGAGAGCTGCAACGCCCGCCACGTGCGGGCTCGCCATGGAGGTGCCCTGAAAACCGAAGTACCCGTCCTCCTGCGACTCGCCGCCACGCCAAACGTAGGTGTTCTGCAGGATGCCGAACTCTTCGCCGAGCGACTTATCGCCGCCAGGCGCGGCGATGCTCACCTCTTTGCCCCACGATGAGTAGGGAGTAAGGTCGCCCTTGGGCCCAACAGCAGAGACCGCGATACACTCCGGATAGGCGGCCGGATACCCCACGCCTTCGCGCCCGCTGTTGCCTGCCGCGCAGACGATCACGACTCCCTTATCGTAGGCATACTTACAGGCTGCACGAGTAACAGAATCCGCAAACGGAGCTCCAAGGCTCATGTTGATCACGTCCGCGCCGTGATCCGCAGCATACCGAATGCCCGCCGCCACGTCGCTCATGCGCCCCGAGCCTTCGCGAGTCAGGACTTTGATAGGCATGATGGTCGCTTCGTAGGCGATGCCCGCCACGCCCTCGCCGTTATTGGTGCTCTCGGCGATGGTGCCTGCCACATGCGTTCCGTGGCCGTTGTCGTCAGTCGGATGCTTGTCTTTCGAGACGAAGTCATAGGGATCCGTGAACTTGGTCTCGCCAAAGTCGCGCGCGAGGTAGCACTTGCTGTCCTTCTCGAACGCCACTCCTGTATCAATAACGGCCACCACCACGCCTTTGCCGCGCGTTACGTCCCAAGCCTTCTCCATGCCAATGCGCTTGAAGTTCCACTGCTCGGAGTAACGAGGATCGTTCGGTGCGCCATAGGCGTGGAACAGACGCTGTGGCTCGACGGCTTCGATACGGGAGTCTCCTCGGAGCCTAGCAAGTGTGGATGCAAACGCAGCCAGAGGCGATTTAACGATGAACAGACGGCCGGTATTGACCGACGGGCTGCCGAGTTCCAGACCGTTAAGCCCCAGAGATTGGAACAGGCTCAATGCGGACGGCGAGTCTACATTGTCGCGAAAGTCGACAACAATCTCACCTGGCACCAGCGTGTCCGCCAACCCCAGAATCGGCTCGAACCCGTCGGCTCGCTGGCCTTTCGGCCAGGCAACAGCCAATGCGACAATGGCAACTACTGCCAGCCATAGCCAGAACCTAAGGTGCTTTGGTCGTCGTCTCTTGTGCATGGGTGTATTGCCCTGAACCCTTTACTTGCCGTTGCGAAGCTCGGGATGCCTTCGCAGAATGTAGTCATACTTATCGGTTGTTGCGCCTGTAACCTCGTTGAACAGAGGCGTCCCCCCAGTATAGACCGTTCCGTTCTTGTCGCCGTATGGATTGAGCCGATTATCGGCAATCCACTTGTCCACCCTCTTCTTCGTCTGTTCGTCTACGGACATCACGATTCCCCCTGCCTGTCAGAAATGGAGGTCGCGAGGAGAAGTCGCCACCTCATGCCTACTTGTACGAGCGATGTGCCGCCGAGGTTGCATGGGTATCCGCCGGCCCGCGTAAGGTATACTTCATCGGCTCGCAAAGAGCACTTCTCACCGCCGCAGAGAGACAGGCGGTTCCCAGCATCTGGGTGCGTGTCTCATTGAAGCGTCGGGACGACAAAAACAGGAGACTATTACGAATGGCATCCCTCTCAATGAAGGAGCTCCTCGAAGCAGGAGTTCACTTCGGTCATCAGACGCGCCGCTGGAACCCCAAGATGAAGCGCTACATCTATGGAGCGCGCAACGGCATCTACATCATCGACCTTCATCAGACCCTCAAGCTCTTTGAGGAGGCTCAGCGCTTTGTGCAAGAAGTTGTGGCCAACGGCGGAAATGTCCTCTTTGTCGGCACGAAGAAGCAGGCTCAAGAGGCCGTCGTCGAAGCTGCCAATCGCTGCCGCCAGTATTACGTAAATCAGCGCTGGCTGGGCGGAATGCTCACAAACTATAAGACCATTCAGATTCGCATCAAGCGCCTCGAGGAGCTGCATCAGCTCGAAGCGAACGGTACGCTAGACAAGCTCACCAAGAAAGAGGCTACGGGTCTCCTTGAGGAGCGCGGCAAGCTGGAGCGCTACCTCGGCGGCATCAAGACCATGCCGAAGCTCCCGGAAGTCATCTTTATTGTAGACCTGAAGAAGGAGCATATCGCACTCGCGGAAGCTCGCAAGCTCGATATTCCCGTGGTGGCCATCGTTGATACGAACTGCGATCCAGACAATGTGGACTTCGTGGTTCCCGGCAACGACGACGCAATTCGCGCCATCAAGCTGATCTCAAACAAGATCGCCGACGCGATCATTGAGGTTAAGCAGCCGGAGTGGGACCTGCAGGCGGAGCGTGCCGCAGCCGGCTATGTGGAGCCGGAGAAGGTTGCCGTTGACGGCGAATCGGTTGTGGAAGACACAGACAGCATCTTCCTTGGAGACGAGGAAGACGAGTACGCTGTGATGGCGAGGCTGGCGACCGCGCCTGCGGCGGCCCCGACGGCAGCAGCAGAGGTCGATGTCGATGAAGTGGCAGCCGAGCCTCAAGTGGTCGCAGAAGTCGCTGTGGCAGCAGAACCCGAGGTTGTCGCAGCTGTCGAAGTCGCCGGGGAGCCCGAGGTCGTCGCTGAGGCTGCGGTCTTTGCGGAGCCCGAGGTTGTCGCAGCTGTCGAAGTCGCCGCCGAGCCCGAGGTTGTCGCTGAGGCCGCGGTCGTTGCGGAGCCCGAGGTTGTCGCTGCTGTCGAAGTCGCCGCAGAGCCAGAAACCGCTCCGCAATAGGCCACACGTTCACTGAAGCATATCGACCTTACTTGGGTGGGGAAGCCTCAGCCACGTACGACGAAACCGATTGGCCGTGCGTAGGGCGTGGGGCTTACCCCACCCAACCATTGTACATAGACGATTCTGAATTGACATAGGGAGCAATCGATGCAAATTACCGCCCAGATGGTGAGCCAACTGCGGGAGCAGACAGGCGCGGGCATGATGGAGTGCAAGAAGGCGCTGGTGGATGCCGAGGGCAATGTGGACAACGCCCGTGATCTGCTCCGCGCGAAGGGCAAGGCAAGCGCCGAGAAGCGGGCGGGCCGAGCGGCGGCAGACGGCGTGGTGGCGGCTGCGTCCACCGCGACCGGCACCGCACTTATCGAGCTAAACTCGGAAACAGACTTCGTTGCGCGCAATCCTGAGTTTCAGGCGCTTGCTGCGGGTCTGGCTGCGCTTGCGGCCGGGTCGGCCGCAGTAAACATTGATGCCCTGCTTGCGGAGCAGCTTGACGGCGCGCCGGCAAGCCAGCGAATTGAAGAGGCGCTCGCGAAGCTGCGCGAGAACTTAGTCTTCAAGCGATTCGTTCGCTTCGAGGCGGCTCCTGATTCGGTAATCGCTACGTACATTCACACGGTTACCAACAAGATTGGCGTTCTCGTGGAACTGAAGGGCGATCCTACAAGTGACGCGCACAAGGACCTGGCCAAGGCAATCGCGATGCACGTTGCTGCGGTAAAGCCCGAACACCTCGGCAGAGAGGATGTGCCTGCTGAAGCGGTTGACCGAGAGCGGCTTGTACTGGCCGATCTCACCCGCAACGAGGGCAAGCCCGAAGCAGCCATTCCGAAGATCGTCGAGGGCAGGCTGGGCAAGTTCTTCGAGCGCATCTGCCTGCTGGAACAGCCATACGTTCGTGAGCAGTCCAAGAAGATCTCGCAGCTGGCTTCTGAAGCAGGCGTCGAAGTGCGGCGTTTCGCACTGTTTGTCGTCGGCCAGGAATAGTCTGGCTTGCGCAACTGGACCCGTGTCCTGCTCAAGCTCTCGGGTGAAGCCTTCTCCGGCACGCGAGAGTTTGGATTGGACCCCACGGCCATCCGCTACATCGCAGGGGAGGTCGCGGATGGCGTTGCCACCGGCATTGAGCTTGCCGTCGTAATCGGCGGCGGCAACATCATGCGCGGCGCCATTGCTGCGGAGGCAGGTATCGACCGCGTAGCTGCAGATTCCATTGGAATGATGGCAACAGTCCAGAACGCGCTCGCCCTGCAGGACGCGCTCGAGAAGCTCAGTGTTCAGACTCGCGTGCAGACTGCAATCGCAATGACACAGCTTGCAGAGCCCTTCATTCGGCGGCGCGCTATGCGCCACCTCGAGAAGGGACGCGTGGTGATCTTCGCCGCCGGAACGGGAAATCCATATTTCTCGACGGATACTGCCGCCGTGCTGCGCGCACTCGAGATCAAGGCAGGTGCAGTTCTCAAGGCCACCAACGTCGATGGCGTCTACGACAAAGACCCACGCAAGCACACCGATGCCAAGAGATTCACCGAGGTAAACTACGATTACTGTATCGAGCATCGCCTGGGCGTAATGGACATGACCGCCTTCACGCTGTGCGAGGAGAACAAGCTGCCCATCGTCGTCTTTGACCTAAACGAAACCGGCGCGGTTCGAAAAGTGCTGACCGGCGAACCGATTGGAACCCTTGTTGGGAGGCAGGCATGACAATCCCCGACATTCTGACCGAATGCGAATCCAAGATGAAGAAGAGCTTCGAAGCGGCACGCCATGAGTACGCACTCATCCGCACGGGTCGGGCGAGCCCCGCGATGCTCGAGCACGTCGTGGTTACGTACTACGGCACAGAGATGCCCTTGCAGCAGGTCGCGTCGATCTCCGTGCCGGACCCTCGGCAGCTTCTGATAACTCCGTTCGACAAGGGCGCGCTGGGCGCCATCGAGAAGGGCATCATGAAGTCGGAGGTTAACCTCACTCCAAACAATGACGGGATAGCCGTTCGGCTGAACATTCCCCCTCTCAACGAGGAGCGCCGCAAGGAGTTCATCCGCCAGCTCCATAAGAAGGCAGAGCACTTCCACGCAGCGATTCGAAACGTCCGACATGAGGCAAACAACCACCTCAAGCAGCTCACGAAGGCGAAAGAGTGCAGCGAGGACGAAGAGAAGCGCGCTCTCGACCGAACTCAGAAGCTAGCCGATCAGTACATTGCCGAGATTAACAAGGCTACCAAGCAGAAGGAAGTCGAGCTG
>VFKD01000347.1 GCA_009885735.1 bacterium | reverse complement strand
CGGCGGTTGGCGCCGCGCGACTCAGCAAACGTGGTTCGGCGTGGCTTCTTACCTTCCAGATGTCTGTGGCCATGCTTGCATCAGTGCGCAGAGGACTTCCAAAAGAAGCCAGCTCGGTACCCGTTACTTATGGAGCCGGTCGAAGACTCTCCGCAACGATAGATCGCTCAGGCAGGGCGACCGCGCGATTGTCGATGGCGGACCTAGCCGCACTAGTGCCCGGCACGAATCAGCTCACCGTTCAAGCTCCTGGTTGGCACACCCTAACGATAGAGGTTGATGCAGGCCCGGTGTTTAGTTCGGAGCAGGACATTGCAAGTCTGGCAGGGCTGCGAATGCAGACCGTACCGCTAGTCCACGCTATCAGGCTTGGTTCCGGTGCCGTGGCGCCGGAATATACGCTGCACCTGATTGGCGGTCTTACGAGTTCGGTGTCTGCCGAGACGTCAATCCAACTTGGTGGAGGAGCAAGACGAGTTGCCAACCTTGCGGCCGGCGTTCAAGCTAGGTGCCTCTATGTAGTCTACCGCGGGGGTTCAGGAGCGGCTTCAGTCCTCTGCCCGGACGGAGAGGTGTTTCATGCCAAGCTAAAGTCCACTGACGAGGGCCGCTGGACCGTCGCCCAGATAGACCTGGGGCATCTCCGCCGTGTGGAGACCATAGTGGTCTCGGTTGAAGGGAGTTCACGGATCGAGCTTGGAGCTATCACCGCGCTTGGAGCCGTGAGGGCAAATGCAGGCGCGGGCATTCCAGCAAGCTTACGGGCCCTGCTGGCAGGTGAAACGATCACTCTCTTCGCGTTTGATACTCCCTCTCTGGCCGGCTGGAAGCTAGCCGGGAATGCGTGGGGCGTGACCGACACAGTCGGCGAACCCTTTGCAAGGAAGGGCGGGAGCAGGTACTTCGCCGATTCCAAAGCGCAAGGAGGAGAAACCGCCACCGGCACAGCTGTTTCGCCGGAGTTCACGCTCTCCGGCTCACGCCTCCGATTCCTTGCGAACGGGCACGGCGCAGCAAACTACTTTGCGCTTGTCTCTGCGGACAGCAGCAAGGAGCTCATACGGGCGCACGTTCCAGAGAAGACCGGACCATTTGTGCCCATCTTGTGGGACGTGAGCGCATTTCGTGGTCAGCGTGTTCGCTTCAAGGCGGTCGACGAGGAGACGAAGACTGGTTTCGCGTGGATCGCGTTCGACGAGATCGCGGTCCTGCCATGAGGGCCTTCGCTCGCCTTCTTCTCATCGCCGAGCCTGCTGGGGCAGGTGAGCAAGTCCACTGGACAGCGCTCGAAACACCATGGAGCCCTTGATGAAACATAGCGAGGACCGCAGTCCTGTGTCGCCAAGCCCTGAAGGCCGGAAATCCCCGCACATCCACGTGCCGCAGGAGATTCGCTTTCTTCAAGGGCCGCAGCCCCGCAAGTTCGAGCTTGGCCTCGCCCTGCAGATATTCTTTCAATTTCTCCATGGCTTCCGAAAGCTCCACTTTGTGGGTCCGTGCGTAACAGTTTTTGGTTCGGCCAGATTCCACGAAGGGCATCCGTACTATGCGAAGGCCCGAGAAGTAGGACACAGGCTCGCCGAAGCCGGATTTACCGTGATGACGGGCGGCGGGCCGGGAATTATGGAGGCTGCGAACAGGGGCGCGAAGGACGCCGGCGGCAGGTCCGTAGGCTGCAACATCGAGCTCCCATTCGAGCAGAAGCCGAATTCATACCTCGACCTGATGGTGGAGTTCAAACACTTCTTCATCCGAAAAGTGATGCTTGTAAAGTACTCGTACGCATTCGTGGCAATGCCTGGCGGTTTTGGAACTCTGGACGAGGTGTTTGAAGCCCTAACGCTAATGCAGACGGACAAGATTCACGATTTTCCTCTGGTGCTTGTGGGAGTGGACTATTGGAGCCCCTTGCTGGAGTTTCTGCGGCAGAATCTTCTTGCCGAAGGCGCGATCTCGCCGGTCGACCTCGACCTCCTGCACATTACTGACTCTGTTGAGGAGGCAGTTCAGCTCATCCACGAGGTTGCGACGACGCGCTTCGGCCTCAGCTACGTTGGGCGCATCAAACGCCGATGGTTCCTCGGGGAGTGAGGATGAGGGTGGTTCTGCTCGCAGCTCAGGGTGTCTTATCTCTCCTCGGGAGCAACCCTTCTGTAAGCGCTTCGGAAGTGCCGGACCTGTATCGCGGCACGGTGGTGAGCCGTCGGCCTGCCGGGTTCAGCCAGAAACTCCTGGCAATCACGATTGACGACGGTCCAGATGCGCGCATCACTCCGAAGGTGCTCGACGCGCTCAAGAGGAACGGTGCGAAGGCGACCTTCTTCGTACTGGGAAAGTTGGCGGCGCGTTCGCCCGCCCTCATCCGAAGGATTGCCGCAGGGGGACATGAGATTGGAAGCCACACGTTCTCGCATGCGTATCGTCCTACTTTCGCACAGGCCGAGAAAGAGATAAGCGACACTTCGGCGGTGATTCGCAGGATCATTGGGCAAAGCCCAGAGCTCTTTCGACCACCCGGCGGCATCCGTGGCGCCAACATGCGTGCTGCTCGCGACGCAGGCTGCACGGTGGTCCTCTGGACGCTTTCCAGCGCGGATACCGCCACGAAGTCCGCGGAGGTCATCTACAGGAATGTGGTCTTCACGCCGAATCCGGGCGACATCGTGCTCATGCACGATGCCGCAACTAAGGTCGCAACCGCCGAAGCTCTGCCACGTATTCTGGCTGACTTGAAGGCAAAGGGCTGGCGATTCGTTACAGTGACCGAGATGTTGGCGGCGTGGGCCAAGTTCAGAATCTCGAAGACCAATCATGGCTAGCTGCGAGACACAAACACCGGCCTGCACCGTTGTGGAGCGCACCTACCTGCAGATGTTGGTCCCACCCGTGCGAACGAATTCGAGCATCTTGCCGGATGTCACCACCATCCACCACGTCGTGAATTGTCCGGCCTCATTCTACAGATACCTCTATGCAGAAGTTGGCCGCGGCTACCACTGGACAGATCGGCTTGGCCTGACCGACGAGGAGATTCGAGCCCACATCGCTGTACCTGGAGTTGATCTGTACTGCCTCTGGGTGGAGGGCGCGCCGGCCGGGTATTACGAGCTATGGCGGCATGACGAGGACGACTCAGTCGAGGTCGGATACTTTGGGCTGCTGCCCGAGTTCGTCGGGAAGGGATACGGCAGGCTGCTCTTGGAGCATGCCGTCGGCGAGGCTTGGGAACGAGGTCAATCGCGAGTATGGCTGCACACATGCACTCTGGATCATCCTGCGGCGCTAACGAACTATCTGGCGAGGGGCTTTGAGCCGTACAGGACCGAAACCTATGAGACCGTCCTGGCGCCTACTTCGGGATGAAGAAGAATGCCAGACCAAGGATGAAGTAGACCACCAAGAGCTGTAGTCCCTCCAGCCAGTTGCAGTGTCCGTCCCGGGCGATGAACGCAGCGATCAGTGCGGAGAATCCGACCGCGATTCGCTCGAAGGTGTTGAAGGTAAACGACATCGGATGGCCGAGTAGTATGCTCAGGAATACGAGCAGCGGCGCGACGAACAGGGCTGTCTGCGTGGACGAACTGATGCAGATGGTGAACGAGACGTCCATCTTGTTCTGCATCTCGTGGCCTTGTAGAGCACGGTGCGGATCACGGGGTAGAATTTGCCCAAGCGGGTCCACAGTCCTGGGAGAGCTCGGAGAATCGAATGACACGGTTATGCCCTGAATGCATACACCCGCTGAAGCGATCAACTGAGGGAGAGGTAGAGATTGATTCCTGTGCTCGCTGCGCGGGTGTCTGGCTGGATCCTGGCGAGCTGCGCAAGCTCGTCGGAGCCGGCGCGGGCGCCCTTGATGCTGCGCTTGTTCCCGAAGTCACTCCACCGGACGCGACGACGCCTGGACGATTGTGTCCAGACTGCCTGTGCAGGCTTGAGAAGCACAAGTATCTCTACGATAGCTCAATCGTGCTTGACTCATGCCCCATGTGCCGGGGTGTTTGGGTGGAGGACGGAGAGCTCCAGCAGATTGATGTGTGGACTCCCCAGGACGACCTAAAGGGCAAGGATGAGGCATATCGGGCTATGGACCGCGCGAATGACCAGATTGCGCACGAACGTTCGAAAGGCACGGAACGGTGGCGGAGCAGGTTCTGGGCAGGAGTGCCAATCTCCCCACTCGTGTCGAGCCTTCTGGAGGTTCCAAAACGAAGGCCCGCCTTTGCGAGTACATCCCGAGATCGGCCGACATCGATCCGCGCTAAGTTGGAGTCGGAGCCCACTTCGACGCATCTGGTCTTGGCCAGCGCCAGCCCGAGGCGTGCGGAACTGCTTCGCCTGCTTGGCCTGCCGTTCGAGGTATTTGTGAGCGAGTATTCCGAACCGCCTCCGAATGGGCAGTCTCCTGGCGAGTATGCGCTGAAGATGGCTGCGGCCAAGGCTGCGGATGTGGCGGCAAAGGTGACGGAAGAGGCTCCAAACCGCACGGTCCTTGTACTCGGGGCAGACACCGTGGTGGCGCTTACGTTGGGCGAGATGACAGCTATCTTCGGCAAGCCGACAGACAAGGCAGATGCGCTGCGTATGCTAACGGAGCTAAGCGGCAGAACCCACTCGGTATTTACCGGAGTGGCGCTTATCCGTGTCAATCGAGATTCCCCGAAATGCGATTTGGTGGGCTCACTTGTGGAAGAGACGACGGTTACGTTCGGTTCAGTGCATCCCGACGCCCTTGCAGCCTACGTGGAGTCGGACGAGCCGATGGACAAGGCGGGCGCCTATGGCATTCAGGAGCGCGCGGCCGCCTTCATCTCGAGCATTGAGGGTGACTATTCAAACGTCGTGGGGCTTCCAGTTTGTGCTGTGGGAAAGCTGCTTGAGAAGGCAGGGGTGCAATGGTGGCTGGGCGCCCATGCGCTGCGGTTGTAGCGGCGAAGCATCCGGCCGAGACGTGTCCGCATAAGCGTCCTAGCACCATGCGGATGCTTCTCCAGGTCTTGGGTACACCTAGTGAGAGGACGCTCGCTGCACCGAGCGGCGCCCAGCACCGTGGGAGGGCTCTGCGCCCGCCTTGCTTCCCCGGGCGATGAGCTTAGCTTGCGACTTATGCTCGCCGAGCCACTGAACAGTGCCGTTCGAAAGGTCGTAGACCGCCCCCACAACTTTCAGTTTACCGGATACCACGAGGAGCCGAACCTCTTCGCTGCGCGCGAAGATATCCTCAATGGAGACCCACACATTCTCATAGATCGCTCGGGTCACGGCGTCGTGGCTGCACGCGGGGCAGTTGTGCTTAGCAGCTCGTGCGACCGCGGGCGCGATGTTGTCCACAAGCGCAGGTATCTGCCCGTGTACTTTGGCTTTTGTGCTCACTGCGTTTACAGCTCCGCACTTTGTGTGGCCCAGGACGACCAGGACGGGCGTGTGCAGGTGGCCTACGCCATACTCGAGCGTGCCAATCTCGTCCGTGTCGGCCACATTGCCCGCGACGCGAACGACGAAGAGGTCGCCGATGCCCTGGTCGAAGAGGAACTCACGCGTTACGCGAGAATCTGAGCAGGTGAGAATCGACGCGAGCGGCGCCTGACCCGCCGCAGTCTGCCGAAGTCGTTCCATGGTTGCTCGCGGCCTCGCCGGTACGCCGGATGCAAAGCGCTTGTTGCCTTCCATGAGCCCGTCAATTATCG
>VFKD01000098.1 GCA_009885735.1 bacterium | reverse complement strand
TTCGACGCAGCAGAAATCTGGAGCATGGATGCACGCGGCAGTGCGCCCGTTCGTTCCTCCGGGGCCGGCAGAAGTCCCGTCAAGAGGGAAATTACCTCGGATGCGTTCACCAAAGTCTTGAAGCAAACAACTGATGCAGGCGTCTTGCTCGTGGGTCCGGCGAGTAACGATTCTGATCTGCATCATTCAGCTGCTTTCCTGCTCAACACACGTAACGACACCCACACAGTCCTCCTACTCTATGCTCCCAAATCGCTGGGACCGGTGCGACCAGCCGAGATAACACCCATACGCGACTTCTGCGAACAGGCATCGCTTGCAATCTCCAAAGCCGAACTACTCGCGGATCGCGACAGCCGGATCGAACGCCAGCGGGCGCTGATGGACGCAAGCGCCGCCGTTAGCAATGAGAGCGATCTCAACGCGATGCTGCTGCGTGCCCGCAATGCCTTCATCTCGGCTGGTGGATTTGACCGCGCGGGCATATGGATTCGCGACGGCGAGCACCTGCGGGGCACATGGGGCACTGACCTTACCGGCAATCTTGCGGATGAGCGCGACAGGGTGATTGGACCAGGGAACTTCACCGTCGGTCTTGCTGCCGTTGCATCCGGCGAACTGCGGTATGCGATCGAGACTACGCCCCTAACCCATTGGGACGGACACGCTGCGGACGCGCCAACGACAACCAGAGTGTTCGCAGCTATCGCCCTGAGGGCACACGGGTCGTTGGCGGCACTTGTGTTCGTAGATAACCAGATATCCCTGCGCCCGCTTTCAGAGGACTCGCTCACTGCCTTGCTGCCGTTCACCGAGCAGGTTGCGGCGGCCATCGCAAACATTCGACTGGTTGAGGAGCGGTCCATCATGCTCCAACGCCAGCAGAGGCTGATGGCTATCTCCGCTGCCGTCAACGCGAGCCTGCAGCTCGACGAGACACTGCGAATGGTGCGCGACGGCGTCATGGAGTGCGGCGGCTTCGACCGAGTGGGCGTGTGGCTTATCGAGGGCCCAACCGCATGCGGATACTGGGGCACCGATTCGCAAGGCCAACTGCGCGACGAAAGAGGACAGGATGAGCCTCTCAACACCTGGCACCCACAGGTGTTTGACCTCGTGAACGGCACGCGCCGATATTACATCGAGCGCAAATCCTCGGACGATGCTGCGGGCATTACGGTTGAGGGCCTTGTTCACGCAGTGGTGGGCTTGCGAACTCACGGCACAACGGTGGGCCTCCTCGCGGTAGACAATCTCACCAGTGGCCGTACAATCGGCGGATCCGAGGTCGAGGCCCTACTGCAGTTTGGCGAGCAGGCTGCGGTCGCAATACGAAATGCTCGCCTGTTGGCCGAGCGTGACCGCATCCACGAACAACTGCGCGCCACTCAGGGTGCCCTGTTGCATGCCGAGAAGATGCATGCCGTCGGGGAGCTTGCCAGTGGAGTGGCGCATAATGTCAACAACGTCCTTACGGCTATTCTGGGCTATGCGGAACTGCTCAGGAAGCGGCGCGACCTACCGCCGGAGCCAAGAAGGTATGCCTCAATTATCGAAAAAGCCGCCCTGGATGGCGCGAGCATCGTGCGTCGCATGCAGACATTCGCACGAAAGACGCCGGACTCCGATGCCTCCGTGATAGACCTGGCGGATGCCACGCGCGCCGCTGTACAGATGATTGAACCTCTGAGGGTAGGGATCGAACGCTCGCGCGGCTGCACTATCACGCTTATCGATGAAGTGGCGCCCGAACAGTACGTACAGGCTTCCGCATCCGAGCTTCGGGAGGTGCTCGTCGTGCTGCTCCAGAACGCCCTTGATTCGCTCACCTGTGGCGGCGAAATCTGCATGCGCGCTGTTCAGAACGAAGACTTCACTTTTCTGGAGGTGATGGATAACGGCATCGGCATGGACGCGGAGACACAAGCGCGGATATTCGAGCCGTTCTTCACCATGAAGGGCCCATCCCTAGGCACTGGGCTAGGTCTTTCGGTGGCATGGGGCATTGTAAACCGACTTGGGGGAACGTTGAGCGTGAAGAGCAGTCCGGGCGCCGGTGCGCGGTTCTCGGTCCGCCTCCGGCGGTGCGATCCGCCCGCTGCGCCTGTCGCAACCTCCTCCTCAGCCATGCCGCTCGAGAACCTGCGCGTGCTCCTCGTAGAGGACGAGGCCTATGTTGCCGATTGTGTGAGCGCCATGCTTTCATCGAATGGGGCGCTCGTCGTGCCGTGCAACTCAGCAGGTCGGGCGCTGGAACATCTTCGGAACGGCGCACAAGTGTTCGACGTGGTCCTCTCCGACCACGGGATGCCAGGAATCACGGGTGCCGAGTTGCTTGCGCTCGCGCGCGACATTCGGCCCGAGATGCGCCGCGTGCTGTTCTCTGGATGGGGAAGCGAAGCGCTTGCCGTTGCCGAAGCCTCCGCAGCACACTGTATACTTGCCAAGCCACTTACGGGACTTGATCTGGTGGCTGCCCTATCCGGGAGCGCCAACCTGCACTAGGCGCAGCGCACGGAGGAGCTCCGCCGTGCTCCAGGCTTGTGCGATGCAGCCGCCTGGACGGTGTGGCTCGGAGCCGTCGAATACCTCGGAGACCTGCCCGATTCCTGCATCCAGGAGGTGCTCGCCAAGGGGCTGAAGCAGCCGAGCGGCCTCCTTCGGGTTGCCCCCCTGCCGTAAATAGGCTTCGATGTACGCCCCCAACAACCAAGGCCAGGCCGTACCCTGATGGTAGGCCGCGTCTCGGTCCACGGGCGCTCCCTCGAATCGGCCTCTGAAGGCCGGATCGGCGGGCGAGAGCGTGCGCAGCCCGTAGGGAGTGAGAAGGTGGCGACGCACTGCCGCAACCACCATGGACCGCTGTGCCGATGTGAGCGGCGAGTGCGGCAGGCTGGCCGCGAATATCTGGTTTGGCCTGATGGAGGCATCGGGACCGGAAGAGGTCAGCACATCATAGAGCCCCTCGCCATCAAGCCGCACAAACTTCTCCTGGAAGCTCTTCCTCACGCGAGCAGCCTGGTCTACAAACTGCGATGCGCTCACACCTTGGGCCTCTGCCCACTTTGCAGCAATGCGGAGCGCGTTGTACCAGAGCGCATTAATCTCCACAGGCTTGCCCATACGTGGCGTCACCACCCACTCCCCCACCCGGGCATCCATCCAGGTGAGCTGAACTCCCGACTCGCCCGCAGCCAGAAGACCGTCGGATGGATCGACCGCTATTCCGAACCGAGTGCCCTTCGTGTGCCAATCTAAAATATCGAGGATGGAAGACCAAAGCTCGACAATGATCGACGGGCTGCTCCCGCGCTGCATCTCATACTGGTCGATGGCGTGAATGTACCAAAGGGTCGCATCCACCGTGTTGTATTCGGCCTCAACGCCCTCGTCTGGAAATCGGTTTGGGATCATCCCTTGGCTGATGTGCTTTGCGTACTCGAGGAGTATCCTCCGAGCGGTATCTGCTCGACCTGTGGCGAGGCAAAGTCCCGGCAGCGAGATCATCGTGTCTCTGCCCCAATCCGAGAACCAAGGGTAGCCCGCGAGAACCGAGCTCCGGAGCTGGTGATCTCCGCAAGATTCGACGATGAACGAATCGGCGGAGATCGTTAGCGCCTCCTCGACGCTGCCGCGCGCCTCCGCCGCCTGGATCAGCCGCGCCTGCCGCGCGCACAGTTCGTTCCACGCCGACTGCGGCTCCTCCGGCACGTCTCCGAATGCGGCGGTAACTGTAGCTGCCTCTCCCGCGGCAAGCATGAAGTCCATGTGTCCTGGGCAGTAGAGGTCCTCCACGAATCCCAGTCCTCTCTCCTGCTCCCTGGGATGAAGGATGTTCCGATGCCAGTAGTCCGCGGGCTGCCATCCGCTCATCGGAGCCAAAAGGCGCAATGGCGCACCGCCAGGCTCAGCAACAATCCGAACCTCGGAGCAGGACAACGCCACATCGAACGGATAGTCCGGCCGCTCGCGCATCTCGCCGTGGAAGTCCTTCCAGCAAACCAACGGCGACAGCCGTAATTGCACGGGCCCCTTGGCCTGCTCAAGCTCATATTTCACATAAGTTACGTTGGAGCCTCGGAGCATCCAGATCGTCTTAGTAAGCAGCGCCCCTGTGGGCAGCGAGTATACGAACCGTGGCGCGGGGTACCCTTCGAAACTGTGGAGGAACTGGTAGCCGTTTGGGTGTACGGCGCCTGGATAGACGTTCGCCGAAAGCTCGAACGTCTCGCCGCTCATCGTCACAGTCTCTTCAAGCTTTGAGAGTACCACTCGCCGTCCTGTGGGTGGAGTTGTCGCGGCCACCAACAGGCCGTGGTAGCCGCGCGTGTTGGCTCCACTTAGGCTGCCGGCCGCATATCCGCCAATGCCGTTGGTGACGAGCCATTCGCGAGACGAGGCTGCATCGAAGTCCCGCAGGACGTTGTACTCGACGGTCAAATCGGGCATGGGTTGTCCTGTTCGGCGGCAAGGTTCACAGGCGAGTACGCTCTCTCGGCGACCGTGTCTTGGGAGTGCTGTGCTATAATTCGGACTGTTGCGGTTGGCCGAACGTAGGAGCCTGCATCATGCATAGTCTACGCCGTTTCCTCGTTGTTCCACTCTTGGCTCTCATTCTGCCGAGCAATGTCGCGGCTCAGGCTGAGCGCACTTCGGAAGAGCTGTTTAACCAGGGCGTCTCTCTCTATCGTTCCGGCAAGTTCGACGACGCGGTGGAAGCCTTCTCGAAGGCATCGACGGCGTCGCCTAAGGACGCCCGCATCTTCAACTGGATAGGGTTCCTCTATCTGCGGCTCGAGAAGTACTCCGAGGCTGTGGCGCCGCTCGAAGAGGCCGTTCGCCTTAAGCCGGACGACAGCGAAGCCCTGACGAACCTTGGCAACGCCTACGTGAGCGTGCGGCGAACGGCGGACGCAATCGATGCATTCAAGCAGGTGATTGCTGCGAACCCAAAGTCCGCCAACGCACACTATAACCTTGGCAACGTCTATAGCAAATCCGGCAGGTATGCGGATGCAATAGCCTCGTTTCGCAAGGCCGTTACGCTGAAGCCCGAGGACGCCTATGCACAAAACAACCTCGGCTACGCAATGCAGCTCTCCGGAAAGTCGGACCAGGCTGTGCCCGCCTATGCGAAGGC
>VFKD01000456.1 GCA_009885735.1 bacterium | reverse complement strand
GGCATTTCGCGTCACGGTGTCTTTGCGGTTTGATGGTGCCGTGGCGGGCGGGACGCCCGCGCTCCACGGAGACGGCACGGCTTGCGCGTCTCGCGCATGAAGGGATCACGGGCGGGACGCCCGTGCCACGATTCGAGTCGTTCCGGGGGACGCCCATGCACCGAAGGCGACCCTATAAAGCTGCCGGTCCGCAGCCATATGGCTGCGGACCGGCGGTAGAGACATGCGTCGTTTGGTGCAGAAGGCTCGCTACCGAAATCGCGGCTCCTCCACGCGTACCACGAACTTCAGTGCAACGAGCGCGTCAAGCTTCTCCACGGAGATCGTCCCAAGAAGGAGAGAGCCGGGCTTGAGCGTCGTCTCCAGCTTGAATCCCGCTGCCTTGAGCTTGGCGAGACCGTCGTTCGGTAAGTCCTCGACCCGAACCAAGACCGCCACACTCTTCTTGCTCTTTGCCAGCTTTGAGAGAACGTCGCTGAGTTTGACCGCTCGTACGAGTGCCGCCCCTTTGTCCTTGCTGAGCTTGCCATCCTTGGCTTCGCGCACAGCTTCTGCTGTCTGCTTCAGAACATTATCTCCGAGTGATAATTGCTCCTTAAACGTAGGAACCGGATCCGCTGTGGAGAGGGAGAACACCTGTGGAGCCGCTGCAGCTGGGCCATTAGCTCCCAAGCTGCCGCCGAGTCCAACCCCGCCCCGGCTCCGGCCGTCCGATGACTTGTAGGACCTGCTGGTCTTGCCCAACATCATCCCCCTGTTGAGCCTCACGCTCGCCAGCGAGTCATCATTGAGACCCAGGCCGTCGTAGCTCACACCCTGCGGCATCTCGACGGGAACATCCAGTCGGCGGCTCTTGCCTCCCACATTCACAACTCTGTTCTCAACTGCGACAAACGAAGTGAACTGCGACATGAGGCGATATTCGAGCGCCGTAGCGACTATCTGCTCCTTGATCTCCGGCTTCGGATTGCCAAGCTGCGCGCCAAGCCAATCCTCGGACTGCAGGTCCTCTATCTTCTCTCGGGCCCAAAGGGTAGCGAGCGCCGCGCCTTCTGGTTTCACCGCCGGCAGCGAGACGTGTACCGTCTGGCTCCAAGGCTTGCCTCGAAGCAGGCCGTGAACCACGATGTCGCCCTCGGCAGCCTGCGTGTAACGGCCCTTGAGTACTACTGGTCCCGCGCTGAAGAGGTCCGGAATCTGCTTGGGGTAGACGTCTTCAACCGCAACGCCATTCCAGTCGACCGAGATGTCTCGGAGCAGCGGCGAGGCCACGCGATGATAGAACCTGGCGGCAGATGCCTCTCCTGGGTCGTTGAGGTCCACGAACTCCGCCGCGCCCCTTCCTTCGCGCGCCATGCCTTCGATGAGGAACCGGTTGACGCTTGTGCCCACTCCGAACGGGAACATCCGCGCGCGCCCACGGTTCTTCTTCACGTAGTCGATGATCTGCATGTCGTTGCCCACGTAGCCGTCCGTCATGAAGCAGATGATGCGCAGGCGGTCAGGGTCGTCGGGCATCAGCAGAGCGTAGTCCGCGGCCTTCAGAATGTCGGTTCCGCCGGCCCCCTGCAGCGGTTCCAGGTACGCGAGAGCGGCGGCGATGGTCTCCTTGTTCGCCTCCACCGGCTTTGGGAAGCAGGGATAGACCGAGGTGTTGAAGCCCAACAGCTGAAATGTGTCGCCAGGGTTCAGGTTCTGGATGCAGTGGCGCATCGTCTCCTTTGCCTTGGCAATGGGAGCGCCGCTTTGCGATCCGGTCTGGTCGATAACGAACACCATCTCTTTCGGCGTCACCTGCGACTGGGCAGGAGCCGAGGGCGGCTGAACGATGAGCGTGAAATAGCCGGACACTCCAGAGGCAGAGGCGGATGGGCCGCTCTTCGGCAGATCAGATTGCAGCGCTCGACCGCTCTTTGGCGTAGAGTATGCCAAGAGGCCGGACTGAACTGCCGCTCCAGACGCCTGATACTTCAAGATAAAGTCGCGGTTTGGAATGGAGTCCGCATTGCGAAGCCGCACGTATGCGCCGCTCATTCCCTCGCGGCGTAGGTCAATCTCGTGGCCGGTCGAGTGAACCTTGCCCATCGGCACTCCCGCGTCGATGTGAACCAGCATCGAGATGTTGTGGCCTGCTCGCGTACCCTTCGGCGTAATGGGCGGCGATATCTTGTGCGGATCCGTGAACGTAGCTTGCGACCCTGGGTCGCCTGCAACCGTGGCGGGCTGCAGCGCTCCACCGGAGTTTACCGGGGCAGTGCCTCCGTTCAGGTTCCTGGGGCCAACCACCATGGGAAACACAAACTCGTAGCTGCCTTCCTGATACTTGAGAACCTGGACATATCGAATGCTGATCTTCACCTTCTCTCCGGGCATGATGTTCGCCACGGACTGCGTGAAGATGTTTGGTCGTTCCTGGTCGAGCAGAGCCGCTACTTTGCCTGCGTTTCGCGCGTCCTGGTAGATCTGCTGGGCCTCCTCGCGGCGCCGAATCTCGCCGCGAACCAGCCTGGAGCCCACCGTCATCGTCATGTCGTCCACTGCCGCGTCGGACGGCAGAGGGAAGGTGTAAATCGCCTCGACGGCCTGGCTGGATGGATTGCGAAACTCCTGGGTCACGGTGACACGCCCCACATAGCCCGCAATGTCCGCCACCACGTCTGTCTGTTTCAGCGGGCACAGGCCCGCGGGCTTGCCGGCCTTGTCTAGGATGGTTAGCTGGCCGGGGCTGGGCTCACGGCTCCACTCGGCGCGCGATGTGCGCGTGCTGGTGACCAGCATGGCGGACGCTGCCACCATCGCCGCAAGCAGCGGCGCCGCAAAATAGATACTCTTCACTGTTGTTCTCCTTTGAGAAGCGATACTCGCAAAATGCGTGCGCACCGCCGAAAGCCGATTGGCGTCTAATGCTATTGGTTACGGGAATCCTTCTCAGGGTTCACTCGCAGGGGAAAGCGTGCCGAGAGCAGAACAATCACTTGTGGTCAGCGCAATGCTGAAGGAGGACGGGCGATGACGTGGTGGACGAAGGGATTCATACTAGTGGCTGCCGCAGGCTGCGCTGTGGGGGCTATTGCCCAGAGTGCCGATAAGCCGCAGGCAAGGAAGAAGTCCGCATCGAAGGCAACGGTCCAGCGCAAGCGAGTTGCTAAAACCGGTCAGGTGACGGTGCGCATCACGCCTCGGGCAGTTCCGGGCAGTACCCTCTCTGGTCCGGCCGCTCCGCAGTTCCACAATCAGTTTATCACGGTCAATGAGTTCGTCCTGGCTGGCCGCACGCCGAAAACTCCCGTGTCGGTAGAGGGTTACATAGTGCTCGACGTGCCCAAGCCGTCCGGCAGTCAATTCCTTTACATCACCGATTCGGTCGACAAGGTGCTGAATGCCGATGATGCCAACAAAGCGGTTAAGCGCGCTGCGCTGATGGTGCTGCCGACCCCCCTTGTGAAGGCGAACTATCGGTTCACCTGGAACGCCAAGAACATGCAGAAGCTTGCTATGTTCACGGGCCGCGATCAGGCCGAGAAACAGCTTAATGACGTCATCGCCAAGGTTCGAATCACTGGGATCGTGGGAAAGTATCCCGGCATCGTGGAGCCAGTGCATCAGGTTGAGATGATGGACGACAATGGGGACTGGAAGAAGCTATAAGCTGGCGGCGCAGCGTCAGCGAGCCTGCACCGGGCCGGGGGCCAGAGGATAACGCAGCAGCACGTCGCGAGGCGTGGGAGCGGTTCCTGAGCCGCCGCCGTTGAACCTGCCCGCAGGCCCAGGCGACCACACGACAAATCCCTCGCCCTCCCTGCGGTAGCCCACTTGTGCGCCCGAGTACGGGTCTGGAAACGCTGCAGCGTCCAGAGAAGAAGGAAACGCTCCCTGTGCGGATCGCGCGGAAAGCGCCGCACAGGCCGCGCGAATGCAGGCTGCTCGCGACCGTGCCTGTGCGTCATACTCCGCCGCGAGGGCAAACTGCGGCACGATGGCGGCAGCCAACACCAGGCTGGGCTTGCCGCCAGCCTCCAACTGTTCGTTGAACGTGTCGAAACTCTGACGGAGGGCGGGATAAGCTCCCTCCGACAAGTCGACCGTTCGGCGAAGCATAGAGAGCAGAGCTGCTCCCACCTCGTCGGCATATCGCCTCCACGGAGGTGATTTCGGCGAGACGCCACGCAGGGATGCCGGAACCATTGCCGAAACGCCTTGCGCCGCCTGTCCATTGCCCTGCTCAGAGAGGCCATTGTCTCGCATCTCGTCAATCGCCTTGATCAGCGCGGGCGCCTCTCTCCGGAGCGCAGCGGGCAAAGTCACATCTCGAGCAAGCCACCCAGAGGCAGCCTCGCTCGCCGCACGTACAACCTCTGGCTTGCTTCCGTGCATGGTAAGCACTCTCTCAAGCGAGGCCAACAGGATGATATCGCAGACAGCGCCAATGGTCCAGGCGCGCATTCCGGTCGCCTGACGAGCGTGACGCCCGAGGGCCGCTCCCGTGGCCAGGTGCGCCACCGCCTCGGCAGGTTTTCCCTCCGCCTGCAGCACATAGGCGCCGGCTGCAACCCAGCGGGCGGCATCTCGGAGCGAAGCCAGGGACCTCTGCACCATCGCCGGCTCAATCTCGGCCGTGAATACGCACTCGGGCTTTGTGGCTGCCTCCAGCAGAAGCGCAGGAATTGCCGCATTCGCCGCTAATGCCTCCTTCGCAGCGCTGACCTGATCCGCTGTTGGGACGGACCGTATCGCGAGAAGGGCAAGCTTGCCAATCGTCTCGCGCCCCTCCGCAGTGGTGAGTTGCTGTGCAATGCGCACATAGACGGGAGCCGCGTTCAAGCCGACGGGTGGCGGCGGCACAGCCGGTGCCTCCAGAGGAATGCCTGCTCCCTTCAGTCGAGCGAGCTCCTGAGCTAGTGGACTGGGCAACGTGCTCGCCAGCGGCTTCTTGGTCTGCGCGACCGCCGGGGACACTACGACCACGAGCGCGGCTAGGCTACAGCCTCGCAGCAAGAAACTCAAACGCGCCTTTGCCATGAAACTCATGCTCTCCCTCGAATATCTCGGATCCAAACTTGCCCTGCACTCCAAATGCGGAATAGATCGTACGCGCCGTGACCACCGCCCGCTCGAACGCCGGAAGCGGAAAGATATTGTCCTTCGTGCCGGCCTCGCAGAAGAGAGCCCTCGGCGCGACAAGTCCGGCTAGGTCCGGCATTTCGCAGATCTTCATGAGGCCCGGGATATAGTTGTCGACGCAGTGATCCACTGCCAAAATGCTCTCTCGCCACGTGTTGAAGTAGCCGCTCACCACCGCCGCCTTCACCCGAGTGTCCAGCGCTGCGGTGAAGAGCGACGTGAGGCCGCCGCCCGAGATGCCCATCGTTGCGAGCCTAGCAGGGTCCACGTCCTTACGCGCCGCAAGGTAGTCCAGCCCGCGCATCGCATCCCAGACGCGCCAGCCTGTCATGGTGTCGCCGAGCATGAGGAGGGCCATGCTGTCTCGGTTGCAGCTTGAGGCGCCTCCGCCGCTGCGCGCTGCCTGGGCGTCGCGCCGGTGACCGAAGCTCACCTGCTCGATGGCGAGGACCCGGTAACCCTTGCTCACGCACTGCAGAGCGAAATCCGCCTGGTACTCGCCGTTCTCACCAACCTCTCGTTGCTTGCCCTTATCGGTAAGGCCGACCACGTTGTCCACTCCCGTGCCGTGGCCGGGAAGGCAGAGAATAGCAGGGCCGGGAGGAATCTCGGGCTTGGGAGCCAGATAGTAGCCAAAAACCTCGAAGCCCGGCCTGCTCTGGAACCTCACCGTCTCGCGCCGATAGGTGCGAAACTCCCGAGTTTCGTGAACCTCGGCAGAGAGTGGGCACTTCCGCTCGGCGAGGCCGCCGATCGCTGCGGCCAGCCTTGCTCGCAACTGCTTTTGCCACTTCGCCAGAACGTCCGGCGAACCCGGCTTGAAGCCTAGAGTTGGCTTGACCTCGGCAATACGGCGGCGTAATTCTACTTGAGGGTCCATACGTCCTGCGCCTCCCGATTCACCTGCGGTTAAAACCGCGGCTGTAGACGGCACCAAGTCCGCCTTCGCGGACTCCTTCACCCAAAGTACTGCGTCTCCAACCCGCGCAGGCGGGTTTCGTGTCCTCTGCAGCCCCGACTTCAGTCGGAGGCGCCACGTCCACCTGCGGCCAGAAAGCACGTCCAGACGTTTTGTGGGTTTACCAAGTGTGGTAGAGACTCCTCTTTGCTCGCAAATGTCCGAAACATTATAAGCGTCTGAGTCGTAGAAGCCGTGTTGGGCGGCTGCGGACACGCTGTGGCGTGATCGATAGCAGATTCAATCGGGCAGGGCAAGCCCTGCAACCCTACGCACAATCGTGAATCGGGCGTAGGGAGTGGGGCTTGACCCACCCGGCCTGGCTGGAGGATGACCAATGAGCTGCACAGCATGCACTGCACCCACCGCGAACCAAAACGACCCCTGCCCAATCTGCGGGTATGAACCCACCGACGAACAGGGCGGACGCTGGACCCGCCAGGTACAGGCCACCCTCTATGAAGACCTGAGCGCCGCGCTCGAGCCTGCCGAGAGCCTGCTTGGGGCGACCCGAGGCAAGATTGCCGGCTGCTGGAGAGGCAGGTTCTCGTTGGACCCTTCCACCATGCTGTCTCCGTTTGCAAATCTCGGACTCACATCTCAGCGCCTCATCGTGCAGCCCATTCAGGTGAAATCGGGGCGGGCTGGCGCTCGCAAACCCACCAGCCTCCCGCTGGACACCGTGCGCAGCGTAGCCATAACCGAGACTGAGGCATTCGAGCCCGGTACGTCGCTTCGCTTGGTGATAACGAGCGACCAGGGGGACGCGCTCAGAATTCGTGCTGCCGGAAAGCTGGCGAAGGGCGCCAGGGACCTCGCGGAGGTCTGGCAGTCCCTTGCAGGGATGACTGCCTCGACGGACCCGGACTTGTGCCGAGGCTGCGAGGCGAGACTCGACCGGCAATATCGCTACTGCCCGTATTGCGGCAAGCCACAGGGAGAGGGATAGGATGACCACGACAGCAACCGACAGGCGTACATTTCCAGGGCTCAGCCCGACAGCCTTTGAGCACCCGATAGACCGCGGCGCCCTGGATGCACTCCGGCGAACCCCCGGCCTAGACATTCTCCTGAAGAAGCTCTCGTCGCTGGGCTTCGAGCGCGTGGTGAGACTGCAGCTTACGGCAGACAGCCTGCGACTCTCTCCAAAGCAACTGGGACGAATCCACGGTCTGATGATGGAGGGCTGTGAGGTCCTCGACATGAAGCCTCCGGAGCTCTACCTCTACCAGTCTCCCATCGTGGACGCCCAGGCGCTGGGGATGGACCGTTTCACGATTGGGCTGTCGTCGGGACTGATCGACTTGCTGAATGAAGACCAGCTGAGATGGGCGATTGCCCGCGAGCTTGGGCACATCAAGAGCGGGCACATGCTCTACCGCACCATGGCAAAGTACCTGGCTGTCGTGGGCCTCATCAGCATGCGCAATCTGCCCATAGTAAATCTGCTTTCACAGGCGCTTCTCTATGCATTCTACGACTGGCTTCGGAAGTCTGAACTCACGGCTGACCGGGCTGCATCGCTGGTGGCCCAGGATTCGACCGTCGGGGTCTCCGCCCTTCTGAAGTTGGCGGGCGGCACCGTGAAGGAGGCCGACCCGCTGAATGTGGAGGAGTTCCTGAAACAGGCGGACGACTACGAGGACATGGACGAGAGCCTGCTGAACGTCCTCTACAAGTTTGAGATGACCAAGTTTCGCACGCATCCGTTCCCGGCAATGCGAGCCCGGGAGGTGATGCGATGGCACGACAGTGGAGCTTACCGGCAGATTTTGCAGGGCAACTACGCGCGCATGAACGACCACACGGGAGTTCGGAACTGCTCGGAGTGCGGAGCGTCTGTGGAGAATGCGTCGTTCAGGTATTGCCCGGAGTGCGGGAGGCCGGTGGGGGAGTAGAAACTGGGGAGTAGGGAGTAGTGTGTGCGCCATGCCGTATGGCGGAGTCGCCCGTAGACCTGGACCGTGGCACGGGCGTCTCGCCCGTGGAACATCATCCGCGAGACGCGCATGCCACGCACACCCACGGAGCGCGGGCGTCCCGCCCGCCACGGCTGCACCTAATCCGCGATCGCGCGGCTCCATTGGGAGTGCTGCTGAGGGTTCATTGGAGCCCGCCCCAGCCACGAGAGGATGTTGATAGCCACGCGCACAAGCTGCACCGGCAGGTCCTTGTCGCGGCTAATGTTGGCCCACTCCAGCAGGTCTGAAACAGTGAGCACGATGGGCCGGAGCCGCTCCTGGGCCGCATGCGCGGCCAGTACGCGGGTCTCCTGCTCTGCCACGGGTCGCCATTCGATAGCTGCGCCGGTCCATAGGTTCTTGGACTGGGTGCTGAGGAGCAGAATGGGTATCTCCTGCTCGTCCCACTCACCCATGATGGACTTGCGGTTCACGTTCGGCACAAACACCACGTTCTCGCGGCCCAGTTCATCAATGTAGGCCATCCGCACTCCGGTTGGAACATGAATGGGCCGGTCTCCGCCTACTGTAATCGTCCGCAATTCGGCCATAGGTCCGTTCCTAACAGAAGGTTGCATCTGGAGCGCGGGCGTCCCGCCCGCCACTGCCGTACTAGAACTGCTCGCCCACGAACACTGGTCGGTCATCCTTCATGCGCCCGAGACGGGCGCGCTCCGAAGGCACTCCCTCAAACACCGCTTGGTCGTCCATCATGCGCCCGAGACGTGCGCGCTCCGAAACCACGGCAGCACCTATCGCAGCTTCCAAACGTCCGCCTCCACAGGAGTGTCGAGATCCGGCTGCGGCGGCAATTTGCCGTATCGCACAAACTGATCTCGAGTGGCCTGCGTAGCAAGCAGTGCGGTGCCGACTGGAAGAACAAGCGCCAATCCAACTCCCGAGGCCGCCAGCAGAGCGCCGAAGACTATTATAGTGACGGCCAGTCCGAAAGTAAAGCCAGGCGCAGACACGGTCATTAATAGACCGTTCCTGAGGATGGCCTTGAGGCCACTAGGGCCGCCATCTTCGCGGTGCAGTATGCGCAGTTCGCAGGCAACCAGCAGAGGAAAGTGATAGATGCAGTTCATGAGCCAGAACAGGCCTGCGTAGAGGAATACGGCGCCGCCGATGAGCCCTGCCGGTCCGCCCAGCGCGCCGTAGAAAACGAGATTCGCCGTCACCAGAGTCGCCCCGGCAATATGCACAACGCCAAGACCGACTGCTCTAGCGCCCATCGCACGGATGCCCTGTCCTATTTGCGAAAGGCTGGGCTCATCTCGCTCCACAATTCGCTGGCACATGAGGCACACGCCAGCCATGAGAGGCGAGACAATGACCACATAGAGGGAGCAGAGTAGGAGGGCAAGCGTGGCCAGGCGCACATTACCCGGAAGCATCTTCAGCGCGCCTGCCATGGGAAGTGCGACGCTCACAAACACGAGGAAGCTGCCGGTGCAGACCATACCGAGGTAGTCCCAAAGCGCGCGAACGGTGTAGCGGAGCGTTCGTTTGAGCTTGGGCAGGCTCGGCGACGAGGAATCTACCTCGGTCGGAGCGCTTGCTGGGCGAGTCCCTGTGATGGGCAATCGGGTGAAGCTCCCTGATGGCTGATGCGTGGAACTGCAATGAGCATACCGGACTGGTGAAATCGAGTCAACCGCTGAGTGATGGATGTCAGGGACATAAGTGACATCAGGGACGAAGGTGACGCGCTTTCATCGGCGAAGTGTCGGCCCTTATCCCTTTCCTCCCTTTCGTCCCTGTTGTCCCTTCCGTCCCTGGATTTTCTCCCTTTCGTCCCTGCTGTCCCTTCCGTCCCTGGTTTTGCCCTTCACCTCTCCCTCGCGCAACGCTCACGATTGACACCGCAAAATTCACTATGGTATAGTGCCTGAAAGCAGTTCATCGTCTCAGTCGGCGACTGCACGCGCAGCCGCCCT
>VFKD01000595.1 GCA_009885735.1 bacterium | reverse complement strand
GCACTCTGCAGATAGACCCAGGTGTGGTGTCGCACATCGACTCCTGCCTCGGGTGCCGCGCCTGCGAGACAGCCTGCCCATCGGGAGTGGAGTACGCCAACATCCTTGAGGACTTCCGCTCGCGCATTGAGTCCGACGGTCATCGCCCGGGAATTCAGAAGTTCGCCCGCAAGCAGCTTCTAGACATGCTCACCCAGCCGAAACGAATGGCGCTCGCGCTCAAGCTGGGTCGATTCGCGGGACCAAAGGACAACCTGCCAAGCTTTGTCGCTGAGGCGCTCACTGGCAAGAAAGGGCTGAAGGTGCCCGTGCCCGCCACGCCGAAGAAGCTGGAGGTTGGGCGGCTGGATGATGTGACGGAGGCGATAGGCGAGCGCAAGCACACCGTCGTCGTGCTCCAAGGCTGCGTGATGCGACTTATGTTTCACCCGACTAACTTGGCGACCGTTCGCGTCCTCCAGCACGCCGGCTGCAGAGTTTTGGCACCCGCACAGTCCGGCTGCTGCGGCGCACTTCATCTGCACACCGGGTTCCACGCAGACGCGCTCACCCGCGCACGCGCCTTTGTAGACAGCCTGGAGGGAATTCAATACGATGCGCTCGTGGTCAACTCGGCAGGCTGCGGCAGCACGCTGAAGGAATATGGCGACCTCCTTGCCGACGAGCCAAGCTATGCGGAGCGTGCAATAGCGCTTGCTGCAAAGGTGAAGGATATCTGTGAGTGGCTCGTCGAGATTGATGCGCCCACGCCTACGATTCCTTTTCCCGCAAAAGTAGCGTACCACGATGCCTGCCACCTGGCTCACGGACAGAAGATCACGGCTCAGCCCCGGGCTCTTCTTGCTGCGGTACCGGGCCTTGAGCTAGTGGACTTGCCCGAGTCCGACACCTGCTGCGGAAGCGCGGGAGTCTACAACCTCACCCAGCCGGAGATGGCAGGACGGCTGCTGGAAAGAAAGATGGACTTCATTCAGGCCACCGGCGCTTCGATAGTGGCTACTGGCAACCCTGGATGTCTTGCATGGATCGAGCAGGGAGCAAAGCAGCGCGGACTGAGCATCTCTATCAAGCACCCCGTGGAGATCCTCAGCGCAGCCTATGGTGAGCCTAGAACCTAGCGAGCGGTCTGCGCCCTGCCAAGGAGCTCATCGCCTCGACCAGCCGCAACGACTGCTGCGTGATGAATCTCGTGGTTACGGCAGAAGCACTCCACTATGAGTGGGTCCCACTGACTGCCAGCCCCTTCATTAAGCCGATCGAGAGCCTCCAAGGTCGGCACAGCAGCGGCATACGCCCTCGGCGACGTCATGGCATCAAACGCATCGCAGACAGCCAGAATCCGAGCGGTCAGGGGAATGCCCTCACCCTCTAGGCCGTTAGGATAGCCTGCCCCATCGAAGCGCTCATGATGGAACGAGATTGCATCGACGGTAGCTTGCGACAGCGAGATGGGATCGACTATCCTCGCGGATTCAAGCGGGTGAGATCGGATCTGGTCGAACTCATGCGGGTCCAGAGCGCCGGGCTTCTCTAGTACGGAGAGGTCGACCGCGATCTTGCCCACATCATGCAAAAGGCCCGCTACATAGACAGCCTCGACCTCGTCCGCACTCACTCCAAGCGATTCAGCAAGCTGTGCAGCGCGAAGTGCAACGCGCTCCGAGT
>VFKD01000001.1 GCA_009885735.1 bacterium | reverse complement strand
TCTGGGTCTTCGCCTTCGGCTGCTTCCTGGGCATGGGCCTGCCGGCTCTTATGACGATAGAGTTTATTCCCAACGGCACCGACCTCCAGAAGAACGGATGGGCCGCTGCGAGCTACCAGGCCGACGGCATTAGGGCAGTATTTGGCAGCCTTGCGTTCAAGATGACGCTCATCAACGGCTTTTGGATTCTCTTCTCCACGCAGCTTGGGCATGTGGACCTGCTCCCGCGAACCCTCACAGATATGCTCTGGACAGCCTACCCGAAGCTCAAGGAGATCACCAAGGGCGACGTGCGCAAGCTCTACTACACGTTCCTCATCGCCTTTGCGCTGTTCGGCTGTTTCGCTATTAACATGGCGCAGCCGCTCGCGTTCATCATCATGGCCGCGTTCATTGGTACTCTCAACTTCGTGATGCTTGGAACGCATGTCATCCTGATTCATCGCAAGTTCCTGCCGCCGGAGATTCGAATGTCGAAGCTGCGTCAGGGCATTATCTGCGTTTTCGTGCTGTTCTTCTCGTTGGCAACGGTGCTGGGCATCTACGGCAAATGGCCGGAGATATGTGCCTTTCTTGGATTTAAGGGGTAAGGCAGCAAAGTGATCGATCAACCGTTCCTCAAGGCTCTCACCGAGGCGCCCAGCGTGGGCACGGCCTGCGGCCCCGTGATCCGGCTGCTCACCGAAAGGTTCGGATCGGGGTTTACCAAGACCCTGGTGGAAGACGGCTTCTGCCTGTTCCAGCCCGAGGGCGGCGGACCCGCGGACCTCGAAGTGCTGCTCGTGGCGCACATGGACGAGATCGGCGGCTGCGTCTATGGGCCGCTGGGACCCGCGAGGTTCAACGCCCGTTGCTGGGGAAATGCTCCCGAGATATTCGCCCAGGCCGCGCTCCAGGGGTTCGACTATCTGGAAGAGGACCCGGGGGCGACGTTTCCCGTTCACGGAGAGGTTCTGCAGCTCGCGGAGGAGCGCCGCCTGGTGGTGCGCGGCGAAAAGATCCGACCCTATCGAACGGTGTGGACCTTTCGCGGCGAGACCAGCTTCCATGGCGACACAATAGACGGCAAGGCTCTCGACCCAAGGGTCACTCTGTATGCAGTGGTCGAGGCTGTACGCGCACTGGCGGACGTTCGCGTCGGCGCCCTGCTCGTGATGGCGGAGGAGTGCGCCATGGATGTAGCTCGCAAGGCGGTGGTCTACCTTCAGCGCCACTCTCCCAAGCTCAAGCTCATCGTCAACGCGGATGTGCCGTGGATAGAGAACATTGGCGAGGGCCGAACAGACATGCCGTCCATTCGCATCTTCGAGGGACGCAACTTCATCGACCCCTCGTTTGGAATTCGCACCGCCGATCGGCTGCAGGCGGCAGGCGTGGAACTGCACCTCACCGCGGCGAGGAGCGGCAGCCAGACCATGCTATTCACGCCGCTGGCGCCCACGCTCAGCGTGGCTCTTCCGAGCGAGGGAGTACACCTGCCCAGAGTGCGCATGAGCCTTCGCGGGACTGAGCGATGCCAGACTCTCCTTGAAGCGGCTGTCCGCATGGCGCTGGACGGCTAGGGGAACGAACCGAATGAAGTTGCGAACGTCGCCTCAAGCATTGGCAGGACTCGCGTCCATCGCCTTGCTGTGGTCTGCCGGTCTGCAGGCGCAGCAGCCGGTCGCCACGGGCCCTGTTTGGAGCGCATCTCGAGGCCGCACAGGCGGCTACCTCTATCTTCGCCAAAGGCTTCGGCTGCAGGACGTGCCGGTTGCCGGCCTGATTCAGGTCACGTGCAGTGGCCAGTTCACCGTCTATATTAACGGAAGTTCCGTCCTGCGCGCTCCCGGCGGAGACCGCGAGCAGAGCGCGAATGTCACGCGGTTCCTTGCCGCTGGGCCGGGCGCGATCGCAATCGAATGCGCCGAGGGAGCCGGGAAGAACGGCATTCGGTTTGTCCTAACCGTGCGCTACCAGAGCGGCCGCGCAGCCACGGTCGAGTCGAATGGGGACGAACGGGTCTCGCGATCGTTCTTCGCAGGCTGGGAGAAGCCGGCCTACGACGACTCGACTTGGGAGACCTCCCAGCTCGTAGGCGCGAGGGCTGCGCCAACTCCTCCGGTCTCGATCACCGCCCCTCGTCCTTCGCCCCCCGCGCAGCCCGTTTTGCCTCCCGGCTGGTATGAACCGGACTACGCGAGGCTCGCGCGCACCTGGGACATCGGCTCCGCGCGAGACCCCTACGCACGTGCTCGGCAACAGGGCGATCGCATGGTGATGTCCTCGAATGTGCCGC
>VFKD01000470.1 GCA_009885735.1 bacterium | reverse complement strand
TTCGACGACCTCGCTGGGATGCGCCTCTTCGAAGAAGAGGGTCAGCGCCTCCTTGAGGTAGCCGCATGTGGCATATTGACACATCTGTCACTGTGTGGCAGAATGACACATGAGATACACTCGACTACCGAGGAGGTCCTATGAACACGGCGCTCACCATCGGAACGGAACAGAAAGCGCGACTCAGTTGCCGGGTCAACTTGCGCATCAAACAACGCGCGGAGGAGGCCGCAGCGCTGTTGGGACAGTCTATGACGGATTTCACTGAAGCCGCCCTAAAGGAGAAGGCCGAAACAGTCATGGAGCAGGCGCTCAGAATCCAACTCTCAGAACGCGATTTTGAGCGCTTCATGGAGGCGATCAACGCCCCAAAGCCTCCAACTCCAGAACTGGTGGCGGCCATGGAGGAGTACGAAAGTCGGCGCACTCAGGATCCCAAAGGTAACTGGTAGCTCATGCCCGTTGTTGAGCTGCTTCAAGCTCACCATGACCGCAAAAGCTTTGACTGCGGCAAGCCGTCGCTAAACGAGTTCCTGCAGAAGCAGGCGCGGCAGAACGCCGATCGCAATGTGGGAGTGACTCATGTCGTCGTTCCGGAGGCGGGCAGTTCGCGTATCCTGGGCTACTACACGATCGTGACTCGCACGATTGATAGTGCAATCGTCCCTAAGAGTGTACGATTACCTCAAGGACCCATTGGTGTTGTGCTGCTGGGCCGCCTTGCGGTGGACCTGAGCGCTCAGGGTCAGGGATTAGGCAAGCGGATGCTGCTGCGCGCAATCCGGCAAACGGAACAGGCTGCGAGAGCAATCGGCATCTATGCCTTGGTCTTGGATGCCATAGATGAAGAGGCGCGCTCCTGGTATCTGCACCTATACTTCGGGTTCGACAGCCTCACCGACGACCACAACCATCTCTTCCTCCCTGTAGGCGTCATTCGTCAATTGGGTCTGGTCGAGTCATCGAACCCGGATTCATGAATGGAGATATGCGTGCAAGGTTCCTAACGGCTATATTGCCCGCGCTCCGCCCGCCAAGGCAATAGTAACTTCCTTTTAGTACGCACTCCACGAGTCAGACGCTCCGCGAATACAAGTCGGGGCCGTACTCCGCGTCAACACCCGAAACCCAGCGCCACGCGCATCCGTCTGACATATCATGAGCAACCATGGGCAGCACTAAGCACATTCTCTGGAACGTCTTCCTCGCGGTTATCCCCGTGGCGCTGGCCTACATTCTGGCCTGGAGCCTGGGAACCAAAACCAAGCGTAAGCTGCCAAGGCTCGTCTCGGTCGCCATCATGCTTGTTTGGCTCGTCTTTCTGCCAAACACATGCTATCTGCTCACCGAGTGGCGTCATCTGCTGTTCGACGACCGATGGGAACCGTTGCTGCAGACGGCGCATGAGGACCCCAGCGCAATGCTAGCCACGGCGAAGTGGGCGATCTTCTTCCTTGCGTATAGCGGCCTGGGCGTTATCCTGTTTGTTCTCTCCATACGCCCGCTCGAGCAGCGCCTGCGTTCACACGGCAGAAACTGCGTCATCCTCGCGCCGCCTTTGTTCTTCCTCACCTCGCTCGGAGTCTATCTTGGGCTCATCCTGCGGCTGAACTCGTGGGACCTGCTCCATCGCCCTGGCTTCGTCTTCCAAGCCGCCATTGATGCGCTCACGCGGATGTCCCTCATTAGCTCAATCCTGGTGTTTGCCGCCCTTCTGTGGGCGCTCTATGAGGCGGTGGACATCTGGGTGGAGGGCGTGAGCGACCGAATGAAGCGGTGGTTTGTGCGCTAGCTGCCCAGTCAATCGCATTTCCAGTATTGCTGGTACAATCACGATAGTCCGACCAACGAAAGGAGTCACCGATGCAGCCTCAAAGATGGCGCACCGCAGCAGCGGGCCTGGGCATTCTGCTCGCCGGCGTCGCCGCTCAAGCCGACAGCATCAAGTGGTCCAAGTCGCTCTCCGCAGCGATGACGGAAGCAAAGCGAACCAAAAAGCTGGTGATGATCGACTTCTACACAGACTGGTGAGGCTGGTGCAAAAAGCTGGATTCCGACACCTATACAAACAAGAAGGTGATCCGGCTCTCGGGACAGTTCGTCCCGATCAAGGTTAACGCAGAGAAAGAGGGCGCTGCCGCAGCGAAGAAGTATAGCGTCAATGGATTCCCGACGATTCTGTTTGTGGATGGCGCTGGAACGGTGCAGTCGAAGATTGGCGGATACATGCCTGCCGGCGCCTTCGGCGACGAGCTCGTGAAAATTCAGACTGCCTACCGAGACCTTCCCTTGCTCGAGGCGAAGCACAAGGCGTCACCTGGCAACGCGGCAGTGTCCTCCAAGCTGGCGGCTATCTATGCCGGCAAGGGAAATTTGCCCAAGGCGAGCCAACTGCTAGCAGATGCCGAGAAGTCAGACCCTGGAAACTCCAACGGGAAGCTCACCACAGCGTATAACGCAGTTGCGGACGGCTATCAAACTGCGCAACAGTTCGACAAGGCCATACCGCTTTTCCGCAAGGCGGCGAAAACATCCAAGGTCGGTAAGGACAAGGCGTACGCGCTCATTAGCATTGCCGTATGCTACTTCTCTCAGCAGAAGTTCAAGGACGGAATACCGGATCTTGAAGCGCTGCTCGCAATGCCGGATGCTCCGGCAGACCTAGCCAAGCAGGCAAAGCAATACCTGGAGATGGCGAAACAGCAGAAGTAACCAAATGCCTGACTGACCGACGAACAACGCGAACGGGGTTTCGGCACATTGCCGGAACCCCGTTTGCTTGTTGTCCTATATCCCCTGGAGCGCGCCCGTCTCGGATGCTTGAAGGGCCAACACCCCCGAGAGTATTCACCGGTTCCTTCTGGTATGGCCCGGGCGGGCGGGACGCCCGCGCTCCGGGGCTTGCGAGGCAACTGTGCCTCGGGAGTAGAGATCCACGGGCGGGGACGCCCGTGCCACGGCGTCAGGCTACGGTCGGAGCGCGCCCGTCTTGGGCGCTTGAAGGGCGAACACCGCCGGAAGTGTCCACCTGACCTGCGGAGTGCGCCCGTCTCGGGCGCTTGAAGGGCGAACACCGCCGGAAGTGTCCACCTGACCTGCGGAGCGCGCCCGTCCCGGGCGCTTGAAGGGCCAACACCCCC
>VFKD01000361.1 GCA_009885735.1 bacterium | reverse complement strand
CTGGGGCATCGCCCCAGGACGAGTTCCCAGGGCGTTGCCCTGGGCTGTTGTTATTGTGCGCCTCCGGCGCGAACAGCGGCCCCGAAGGGGCATAACAATCATAGCCTGGGGCATCGCCCCAGGACGAGGCGGTGAACCTATCGAGACCAATTGCTGAGCCTACGGAACTCACGTAGCTAGAACCCAAACAGCTTACCGGCCAGCGAGTAGATGATGGCTCCTGTCGTAAGCGACTTGAATATCTGGTCAATCTCGCCCTTCTTGTCGCCCAGCTTGTTGGCAAGCACCTTGGTGGGAACCAGAATCAGGTCTCCGGGCTGCAGAGCTTTCACCTTCGCAATCGGCACCAGCCCGGAGCCGATGCGAATCACCATGACCTTGTCCTTGGCCGCATCCGTGGTGTAGCCGCCGGCAGCCTCCACATACTCAGAGACCTTGACGCCCATCTTGAACGGTATCGAGCGCGAGTGGAAGACCGCGCCAAGCACGTCAATGGTGGTAGGTATCACGGGGACCGTCAGCCGGTCTCCGTCAAGCAAGGTGATGTCATCGTCGGAACTGGGGTTCTTCATCGCAGCAGGGAGGTTCACGGCGACGTTGCCGTTTGGCCGCAACTCTGCGTCCGAAAGTACCCGTGGAGCAGCCACAAGGTCGCGTGCTTCGGCCTTGTCGGCCCCAGCTCCAAGGGGAATCTGAAAGGCCGACGGATCCGCTCCGAATGGCAGTCCTGGGATGCCGATGGGAAGCTCTGCTCCCTTCGCCGCCTTGCCGATTGCCTTCGCCTTCTCTATGTCCGACTTGGCCAGTTCGACTTGATACGCAGACTTGTTCAGCAGGTCGTTGAGCCTATTGGCGATCGAGGCGATATCCCGTTGGCTGGACGAGGCGAGCAGTGCCGGATTGCGAAACAGTTCGGCGCCAAGCGCGTATCCGTCTTCCCGAATTCCGCCGGCATCCTTGATCAGGTCACTGAGGCGGACCTTATTGCCCCGCAAGACTATCGGGCCGGGCCGATTCACGGCGCCCGTCACGTTGACCACGTAAGGCCTCTCTTGGTACGCGCCTCGCCCTTGAATGGTGATAATGTCGCCGTCTAGTATTTCGTGATCCGGCGTCGCCTCTCCGGTTGGTCCAAGCGTTGCTTCGAGAGAGGGCTTGTTCTTGTCTACTCGAGCACGAGTTACGAACACCTTTTCGCCGGCTCGCGGAGTCACGCCTCCAGAGAGTTTCAGTGCATCGCGGAGCTTCATCCCCTCGCCGCGCAGGAAGATGCCGGGAGAAGTCACCTCGCCGCTGATGGTGAAAACGTGCTCCGGCGTGAAGCGTGCCTCGTCCGTGCGGTAGACCGCCAGCACATCCTTGTCTTGAAGCAGAGGATTGTCCGAATCGGCTCCAGCCATGGTGAGTGGCAGCTTCACATAGTTGTACGAGTAGGTGCCGTCCTCATTCTGGTGAAGCAGCACCGCCTGCTCGACATAGGCCTCCGGCAGCGTGCCGCCCGCCTGAAGCAGGAGGTCCTTTAGGCGCATGTTGTCGCTGCGATAGTAGGCGCCCGTCTTCTTAACCGCGCCTCGAATGGTCACTACTCGGCGTCCCGTCCACAACACCTCTTCCCGCGTGTAGACGCGAATTCGGTCCCAGCGAGTCAGCGCAAAGTTCGCGCTGGGGACTCGCTTCAGCGCCTTGTCGAGGTCGATGGGAATGAGGGTTGTGGTGCTGTCGGTGTTCCAGCGGTAGAGGTCGGCTCGCTCCAGATGCGCCTCGGCCAGCAGCCCTCGGCTGCGCCCGATGAGGTCCGCAACCGTCATGCCGTCCGCGAGTGCGTAGTCTCCGGGCTGATCGACCGCGCCCTCCACGGTCACCTTGTTTGCCAGCGTGTCTCGAACAGAGAAGACCTCCACGATGTCGTCATCATAGAGTTGCGACTTCGCTTCCGTGGCTGCCTTCGAGAGATCGAGGTCCTTCAGCACGCGCTGGGCGCCAGGGCTAAGGGTAAGCACCTGCACGCGCTGGCTCACTCCGGATGCCTTCACTCCGCCAGCAAACGTAATCGCGTCTGACAGGTTCTCTGTTGCCAAGAGTTCGTAGACCGCAGGCCGCCGAACTTCGCCGCGAACCTGGACGCGCGAAAAGTGGGGAGGCACGTAGACAGTGTCTCCCGGCTCGAGCATGATGTCCGCAGCCTTGTCGCCGGTGATGAGAAATCGATAGTAGTCGAGCGTGCTGACCACCTCGCCGCGGCGGCGAACCTCAATGCGCCTCAGCGAACCCTCGTTGCTTGGCCCGCCGGTCGCGTAGAGGAGGTTAAAGGCGGTTACCACGGCGGGAACATTGTAGGTGCCTGCCATGTAGGCGGATCCGGCCAAGGTCACCGAGATGGTGCGAAGCTCCTTGAGAGTGAGCGACACTTCGACGTCCTTGAAGAAGCGCAGCATTCGCTGCTTGATTCCGGCCTCGGCCTGCGCGAGCGACTGACCGCGAAGGACCACTCTGCCCGCTTGGGGGAGAGTGATCGAACCTGCAGGCTCCACGACCAGGTCAAGCTCCTGCTGCTCGAGGGTTTTGCTCCAGTAGCGCAGCGTTATCTGGTCGCCCCCAGAGAGCTGATAGCTTGCGGGGGCAGAGGCGCGCACATTCTGATAGAGCTGTGAGATGGGGTCGACAACCTCGCGGAAGGCGTCCCGCTCCTGAGCCCTTGCGTTGTCCGGCGCACTGCCCGCAGAGATTGGAGGCGCTGTCGAGGCGCTCGGCGGAGCGGGAATCGGGACTGTCGGTGAAGAGCCGATGGAAACCGCAGGCTGAAGCAGCAGGCGGTAGAGCTTTCTGTCGGTCTCTGTAATCGAACCGTCTGCCGCGCGCTTGCGCACGTCCGCCTTCTCTGCATCGGTCATCTGCAGGATTCGCTGAACCTCTTCCAGCGTGGGCGGCATTTCCGGAGTGAGCGGACCCGCTGTCCCGGTACTGTTCATCGGAACGATGGGAGTCGCAACTGCCGACATATCGCCGCTCTGCCTCCGGATGAAGGCACGCCTCGCATCCACAAGCTGCCTGCTCGGCTCGAAATAGCTGTAGCCAAAGAGCTTAAGCGGCTCCTTAGGCGCTTTCGATACTCGGGCGCTGTCTGGGTTCGCACGGTAGTCCGCAGGGTCGTTTGGGCGCTGGACGGGAGTACCGGGGAACTCTTTGTCGTTCAGGTCGCGTCGCAGCGGGTTGGTGGGGGATGGCGGAACCTGCGCTGCAAGCGGCATGCAGACGCCTAACGCGGCCGCCGCAAGCGCCATGCGAACCAGTGTGCAGGCGCCGATTCGTAAACTCATGGCGTGTTTCAACTCCTTCTGTTAGCCCACCAAGTATATCCGGCAGGCGAGAGGGATGTCAAACCGCTCGGACGGGGTCTCCCGCGACGCGCACGCAGTTTCTGCCGGCTTCTTTTGCCGCGTATAGCGCCGCATCGGCACGCTCTTGGAGCTGGGCGCTAGCGTCGCCGGCGCCGTGGAACTCCGCCACGCCCAGGCTAAGCGTGAGGTGGACCGCCGCGCCGTCGGGCGTCTGGAAAGGTTCGCGTTCAACCTGAACTCGAAGGCGTTCTGCGGCCAGCATCGCATCTGATATGCTGGTTTGCGGCATGATAACCGCGAGCTCGTCGCCGCCGACCCTGGCAACGATGTCGGGTTCGCGCACGCTTCTCCGAATGAGCGCAGCAACATCCGCGAGCACACCATTGCCCGCTCCGTGTCCATAGCTGTCGTTTATCGCTTTGAATCGGTCAAGGTCGAGTAGAATGAGCACGAGATGGCTTCCGTACCGAGCGGACCGTTTCGCTTCGTTGTCCAGCCTGCGAGCGTAGTAGCGGTGGTTGTACAGGCCCGTGAGCCCGTCCGTGATGGCGAGATGCTCCAGGGCTTCTCTCTCCGCTCCGCGTTCGAGCGCCAGAGCGGCCTGACTTGCCAAAACGGTGACGAGGCGAACGACCTCCTGGCTGAACGCATGCGCCGATGCATGGCTAACGTTCACTGCGCCCACCGCACGGCCCCGGGCAAGCATCGGTGCGCAGAGAAACGTGCGAACCTGAGGCGGCACAAGTTCAGCCCCCATGAGCATGGGCTCGTGGAGCACGTCTCCGAAGAAGATTGGCTTGCGCTCCTTCACCGCCATGCCGCAGATGCCTGTACCCTTCGGGAAGGAGAGGTGATCGAGTAGGTTGATGCTTCGACCCACCGTCGCTCGCTGTGCCAGCATTCCATCCGGCTCTTGGGCAAGGTAGAGCGACACGTTCTCCGCCCCCGAAACGCGGGCAATCAGCTCGGCAACTCTCGCAGTAAGTCTCTCGAGAGAGGGAGCGCTCTGGGCAAGCTCCATAAGCTCTTGCAGCAGGGCTGCCTCGCGAAGCTCATGACTCAGTCTCGCTTTCGCCAAGACATTCTGAACAGCCAGCGCGGCGTTAGCGGATACCGCAACTGCCTTCGCCGGGTCGCTCGATGCAAATCGACCCCTTCTGGGACCACCGATAGCAACCGCGCCGAAGATGCCGCTGCTTCCGCGCAGTGCGAAGCCGACCGTGGCGGGACCATCGGCGTCCTTCACGTCGACATTCGCCGCCGAATTGACGATGACCGCCAGCGAAACGGTCGCCACCGAGGAGCAGCGCGCCGCGAGGGCTCGCTCCGCAGCCACGCGAATCTCGCTTGGCTGCTTCTCTCGGTCGAAAGCAATACGGTGGTCGCGAAGCTGCGGCGCAACGTTGCCGTGCATCCCCGCAACCTCCAGCCCGGCGCCTTTTGCGTCGAGCAGCCAGATAGCCGCTGCGGATGCATCGAAACGCTCCATCAGCAGCGCGAGCAGGCGAACGAAGCCGGCTTCCGAATCGGCTGCCTCAACCGAAGCCGCCATCAGGTCGCGGCCAACTGCCATCTCGTCGATGCGCGCGCGCTGGTCGCGCGCAGCCGAAGTGGTTTCGCGAAATCGGCTGCGAAGCTGACGATGCTCTTCGCCCAGCGAGTCGAGCCGGGCTTCCAACTCGTCCGCGGTTCTGGGCGCCATGAGAGTGTCCGGCTCCGGCGACTCCTCCCTTCGGTTTCGGAGCAGCCATCCGCTGCCCAGGACCACAGCCGACGTACCGACATACAGCACCGTTCCGCGCAGCGAGGAGTTGACCGCCAGAGTACCTAGACCCAGCGCGACGGCGCCTGCGGCGGCGGTGAATGCAGCTCGCGGCCCAAGGTCGCAATACGCCGAGGCGACAGCAACCGGGAGGAGCACGCCGAACGGACCCGCAAATCCGCCGCCCAGCGCGATGACAAGGGTCGAGCCGATCAGTTCCACGCCCATGTCTATCGCTCGTTGAGTTCGGGAGCGTTCCTTGCGCCTGGTGAGCCATGAACTGAGAGCAAAGTAGAGATAGGCCGTTCCGGCGATGCGCCATACCCAAGGAGATTCGAACCGATAGGCCAGCAGGCCGACGGCAGTGGCTGCGGTCCAGACGAGGAGGCGGAAATGGCACACCGTCCGCGAGGTCGGTGCAACTTCTATGGTGGCTGCCGGATCCGGCTGAAGGAGCCTAGGCGCCTCTGTGACGACTGCCGCGCTCTGTTCGCTTGTCCAGACTGCCATCACTGTTGCTCGCTTTGAGGGCTGGTATTGCCGTAGTCTGCATTACGAACCCAGGTCTCGATCCACTGAGAATTCAAGAGGCCGGGACATCCGAAATCCGAAGAGTCTCGCGCTCCTGCAGCGGCGGCGGGAACAAGGCCGATCACCTCGCTTTGGAGCGCCTGAACACCAAGGAGCGCGGCTTGCGTACAAACAAAGTCGAAGACCTGTACCAAATCGGTGTCGAAGGGTCGCGTGAGATTGAGCGATACCTGTGATAATTGTCGGGATTCTAGGGCGATTCCAAGAGCCCGAACGCCCGAAAGAACCGGGTTCTGGCCCCGCGATGTGCGAATGTCGCGGGCGATGCGCTTCGCACAGTCTGGGCTGGCAGTGTTGAGGTTCACATTGAACGCGACGAGCGGATTCCGCCCACCCACCACAACCGCCCCGGCTGTGGGATGTACGGCCGACGGACCGAAGTCCGGGCTCAATGCAGTCTGCGCCAGCCGCTCGAATCCTCCCGTGCGAATTGCAGGCAGCAGGGCTGCGCGACCCGGTGTTCTAGATGCCTCATAGAGAAAGACCGGCACCTCGAACCTCTCTGCAAGGAGGCGGCCAACCGTGCGGCCCAAGTCTGCGCAATCAGCAAGCGACACTTCCCGAATCGGCGAGAACGGCACGACGTCAATCGCCCCAATTCTGGGGTGCTCGCCGGAGTGCTGCCGAAGGTCGATGCGGTCGATGGCGACCCTGGCGATGGCGCAAACTACAGCAGGCAGGCGCTCGGGTGGCCCCAGAAGCGAGAGGACGGATCGGTTGTGGTCCGGGTCCGAGTGGACACCCGCGAGCGTCACGGCGGGGTCGCAGCTTGCAGCCTCGCGGAGCGCTGCGAGCACATCCTGTCCTATGCCCTCGCTGACGTTCAGGGCGCACTGGACGATGGGTCCGGGCGGGAGTTTACGGGATGGTGTGAGATGTGTGGGCATGCGGGTCCTAGGATGATTTGTGGGACGTGACGTCCGGGTAATGGAGTGTAGTGCCGTATACGGCGTCGGGAAGCGTGTACCCTCTTTGAGAAGGCTTGGCGGCTCGAGCATTTGATATACGAAGAGGCGCACACAATCCGCGTCTCAGACCGTGCCATAGATCACAATGAGTATCCCAGCTTCTCCAAGGACGTGGATCCAGGCGCACGAGCCCATTTCTACACCGTGTTTCGGCTGTCATGCAGACAGAAGGCTACCTATTTTAGGGCGACAAGGCAGGACTTGATGTGCTGCAGACAGTATTAGTCATCGTTGGCGGCGTCAACAGACAATAGGACCAAATATGACATGCCCCATCCTCTCGAACTGAAGTACGGTCTTACCGCCCAAGAGCTACTGGACGCAATCGAAAGGCGTTCGCGCTTAAAGGTCGCACTGGAGGGTGCGGTAGCAGAGGTCCACTTCGAGCGGAAACTCCGCATCGCTAGCCGCGAGGGGTGGCTGAACGCCTATCAGGGCCACGACGTGGACGGCATGCACGACTTTACCGTAGAGACGCTTTCGCACAAGTCGATCCGTGTGGAGGTGAAGACCATACGCAATGGCACCAAGCCGCAGGTGGAGCTGCAGAAGACTCGTGCGGCGAAAGGCGATGCAAGCAGCAGATACTACGAGCATACGCACTTCGATGTTGTCGCGGTTTGCGTCGGGCGGTTCACAGGAGATTGGAGCCAATTCCGCTACGCACTTGTTCGAGAACTACCCCGACACCGTGAGCATGGCGGCAAACTGCAAGTCATGCACCCCGTGCCGTCCGACGAGGCGACCACACCTCGGTGGTTCTCAAGGTTTCAGGACATAATCGATGCATATTGAGATTGAACCGACCTATCGTACAGATCGCGGGGCAATGTACTGCTGCGACAGCCTGGAGTTCATGTGCGCCTTGCCCGACGATTGCGTTGACCTAGTCTTTACGAGTCCTCCGTACGCCCTGCACTTCAAAAAGGATTACGGAAACGCAAGTCAGAAAGACTATGTATCGTGGCTATTGCCGTTCTGTCAACAGATAAAGAGGATCATCAAACCGTCCGGTTCGTTCGTTCTCAACCTCGGTGGTGCTTGGCAGCCTGGAGCACCGATCAGAAGCCTGTATCACTACAGGGTCCTCCTGGCGCTATGCGATGAGCTTGGATTTGATCTGGCGCAGGAGTTTTTTTGGTACAACCCAGCAAAGATGCCCGCGCCGGCTGAATGGGTAAACGTACGCCGCATTCGAGTCAAGGACAGTGTCGAATACATATTCTGGCTTGTGAAGGATCCTATGGCCAAGGCAGACAATCGCCGAGTCCTAGAGCCCTACAGCAAGGACATGCAGCGAATGATTACGCGAGGCGTCAAGAACACTATCCGCCCAAGCGGCCATATCATTAAGGGTAGTTTCGCGTCCGACCACGGCGGCTCAATTCGCTCAAACCTCATTCAATGTGGCAATAATGAGTCTAACAGCGCTTACATCCGAAACAGCAAAACTACCGGAGCCACAATTCATCCTGCGCGGTTTCCAGCGGAACTGCCCCGATTGTTCATCGAGTTTCTCACAGACCAGGATGATCTCGTGCTAGACCCGTTCGCCGGAAGCAACACTACCGGGTTCGTTGCCGATTCGCTCAAGCGGCGATGGTTGGCTGTTGAGTTGAGGCCCGACTATGCGACTGCAAGCAGACTCCGATTTGAGGGCGTGCCGGACGACGCGCCAGCGCCCGAGGGTCAGCTAAAGTTGCGCTTCACCTAAGCCATCCACAAGAAACTACCGCCCACCTACCATTACAGATACCCTCACCTGCGTCCCCACGGCAAGCCTCGTGGCAGCGCCCTTCAGTTCGGCCCGAACCGTGCGCGTGCGGTTGTCGGAGTTCACGAGCGGGCTGACCCGGTCGACCGTGGCAATGGTGGTCTCGTCGGCTTCGCCGACGAGCTTGCCGCGCAGGGGCGTGCCCTTCTGCAGTCTCTCGGCAACAGAGGATTCCACAGCCACCTCGAGGTAGCGCCCTCCGGTACCGGTAATATGCATCAGGGCCATTCCCGGCTGGGCAAACTCTCCCACCTTGCCGGTGAGGTCTGTCACGATGCCCGCGATAGGCGCGGTAATCGTGCCCGTGCCTATCTGAACCGTCGCCTGCTCCTGTCCAGCTAGTGCCTGTCGAACCTGTGCGTCAGCAGCCTCGATGTCTCGGTCGGCCACGCGCAGCGCCTCGGTTCGGGCGCGCCTGGCGAGTGTCACGGCCTCCTCTGCTTGCCGAACCCCAGCTCGTGCAAGAGCAAGGTCCTCTTCGGTGAGCCTGGCGCGCAGAGGCACGCCGGATTCTGCTGGCCCTGCAGCTGCTTTTGCGGAGGCCAGAGCAGCCTCGGCCCTCCGAAGCTGCGACTCGAGTACCTTCACCTGGGTTCGAGCGGTCTGGACGTCCACGAGGGCAACTCCGCCCACCGCATAGAGGTCCTCCAGACGGGTCAGTGCAGCCCTCGCCTCGCGGAGGCCGATTTCGGCCTGGTCCTTGCCCGCCTCCGCCTGAACCACTCCCTGCACGGCGCGCTGTGCGTCCGACCTGGCCGCCTCCGAGCCCAGAGGCACGCCGATCTCGGCTTGCTTCACCTTCAAGCGGGCCATCTCCAGACCGGACTGGGCCTGCAGAACGGCAGAGTCCATCTCGGCGGCCCGTGCCCGCTTGCCGTCGATCGCCTTGCGCCACACGGCCCGCGCCGCTTGAACGCCGGCAGCCGCGCCTGCAAGCTGCGCCTTATAATCCGCCACATCCAGGCGCGCAAGCATCTGACCCGCCGCAACCGCGTCGCCCTCATGCACCAGAATCGCCGTGACCCGGCCCGGCACGCGGGCTGAGACCGCAGCGAAAGCGTCTGACCGTACAATGCCGATGGCGCTCACAGTCTCGGCCTGAGACTTCGGATCGACCGGCACGACCGTTAAGTTCGGGCTTGCGTCTGGTTGAGTTGTCTGCGAGGAGACCTTAGGTGCGGCCTCGGCCGGCGCGGGCATCCTTGCCCGAACGTTATACATCCAGGCCAGGGCAATCACGCCTATCAGGACGGCTGCGCCGAAGAGGTTTTTCATAGAGGTAAGGGACCTATTGGACGTATGAGACGAATGGGACCTATGGGACCTATGAGAATCACTTTGGGTTACCTGCTGTCGGAGCTTCTGGGCTTACTTTGGCGGTCGCCCGCTCGAGTTCCGCTGAGCCCACCAACAGGTCCACTCGCGCCATCTGCTTCGCGAGGCGTGCTCGTGTGACTCCCAGCCGCGCGGAAGATACTTCCAGCAGCGTGGCGGATCGCGCTCGGTATCGCACCTCCGAGATGTCGAGTGCCGCCTGTGCCGAGGCAATCTGCCGGTCCGCCGTCGCCATCCTTGTCGCGGCGTCCCGCATGTCCCGCCACGCCTTTTCTGCTTCAAGTCGGAATCCCAGCCGAGCCTCCGCCAAAAGCGCCTCCAACTGCAGAACTCTGGATCGCGCCTCCTGAGTGTCAAGCCGCGCCTTGCCGCGGTCGAGCAGGTTCCACTCCAGGCGCAAACCGGCCGCCAGGTAGTTCGGGCTCACGAACGCACTTCCCGTCTGGCGCGCCGCCTCGGCCCGGGCCGTGACACTCGGGCCGCGCTGCGATCCGGCAAGTTCCACTCCCGCTCGCGCCGCGCGTAGGTTGTCCGCAATCTCCAACAGTTCTGGGCGATGAAGGATGGATTCCTCCGTGGGCGGCGAATTGAGCAAGATAGGATCCGCCGGGTCAACGAGCTGTGACGCAGAGGCTGCTCCCTCACGGCCCAACAGCCTGACCAGATCGCCCAGCGCTAGCTCCCAGCCGTTTTCCGCCTGAGTTGAGCCCTGCTTCGCCTCCGCTTGATCCGCCTCCGCAGCCTTCACATCGCGCTCCGAAGCCATGCCGAGGCTCAGCAGATCCTTGGTCAACTGAAGGTGCTTTTCGGCGAGCGCTTCGCCGTCCTGAGCAACGGTTCGCGCTGCGCGTGCGCCCAGGGCACGATAGAATGCACCTCGAACATCGCGAACGAGGTCGTTTTGGGCTCTCAGCACCGAGTAGCGGTTTGCGCTTGAGAGCGAGGCATACCTCTGTTTTGCTGCCCCTAATCCAGGGCGATAGAGGAGCTGTTCCAGCACAAGACCGACCCTGATGTAGCGCTCCGGCAGGACAATCGCATCTCCCGCTGCGCCGCGTGGATACGATAACCTGGGTCCCTGCAGAAGCCCATCTGCGCTGAGGGTGAGGCTAGGATGAGCAACTGGCTTCTCGCGCTCGGCTTGAACCTGGACCGCATCCGCGCCGAACTTTGCCGCCTTGAATCCTGAGTTGTTCTGCAGTGCGATCTGGACAGCTAGGTCTACTGAAAGCTCCCCTGGCAGAGTTTGCCCACCGCTCCGCGAAGTGCCGCCGACTAGGACGGCTGCCGCAAGCAGTCCAAGCAGTGACCGCCTCATGCCGTGTCTCTCTCTAGCTCTGCCGACACCGCCTGTTCGCAATAGGCTGCGACGAATGTCGCGAGGTTCTGGGCCGCGCGGGCAGAGCGTGCGCCAAGCGCGATGAGTCCAGGCAGCAACCATGGCCGCATCAGCATGCCGAGGGCCAGTCGAGAAGGGCTCACCTCTCCGGTTGTGTAGTCTTCATAGCGCTCGAAGTCCACGGGGAGGGCCTGGTGGAAACCATCCGTGATGGCGCGAACGGCGAAGCACGGAGCGCCCTCAAGCCTACAGGCAAAGACGATGCCGGCGGTCTCCATATCCACTGCGGCTGCACGCGGGACGGTTGCGGCGATCGACCGCTTCGCCAGGGGCGACGCGACGGGTGCCTGCACCGAGACGATGGGGGCCTCAAGCGAGCGCAGGGCCACCTCCACACTGAATGCGCCCAAGTTGGCAGCCTTTGGGCCACCGGATTTGGCCGGTTTCATCGACCGAAACCCCAGCCCGGTGGCGTCTATCACATCCGTGGCGATTACCAGGTCGCCCGGGAGCACCTCCTCCCAGAGAGAGCCCGCGAAGCCACACGCCAAAACGCCGTGTGGGCGGAAGCGCTTGATGGCCATGCGCGCCGCCTCGGCCGCTCGCTGCGGGCCCATTCCAGAGACGAGCAAGACGACGGAGCGCTTGCCTATGTGGCCGGACCAGGCCGCAAATCGCTCCAATCGCGCGTCATGAGCCGGACTCATAAGCTTGCGGATCGGCGCGGCCTCCTGGTGGACTGCAACGAGGATGAGCAGAGGTGAATCCGAGCCTGGATAGGTCAAAGACGTAGCCTTGCGTAGGGCAGGGATCTAGTGGGCGGCGCCAACCGGTACGTAGCGGGAGGCGTGGGGCTTGTTCTGGGCAATCTTGGGACCGGTATAGTCGGCAATTTTCCTGTGGACGCCCTCAACCAGGTCCTCGGGGGTTGAGAGGCCGGAAGCGACACCTATCTCCTCGGCCCAGTCGAAGTCCTCAATGAATAGCTCCTCGGCATTCTGGATGTGCAGGGTATGCGTGTTGTGACAGCGGCAGAGCGCTGCGAGTTCGACCGTGTTTGCACTGGTCTGGCTTCCTACAACCAGCATGAGGTCCACTCTTGCCGCGAGGTCGATAGCGTCATCCTGGCGGTTCTGAACCGGACGGCAGATCGTGTTGATGATCTGCACCTCTTTGCACATGAAGAGCAGCTCGTTGATAATCTCGCGGCACAGTTCCAGAGCATGAGTGGTCTGAAAGATAACCCCCACCTTGCGCCGCAGGCGATGAGAGGTCTTCGCAGCCCGCAACTCGTCCAGGCTGTCTATCACCAGGGCAGGGTTCTCGAGGCTGCCGATGACGCCCTTGATCTCTGCGTGATTCGCGTCGCCGATGATGACCACCTGGCACCCGCGCCCTTCGAGCGTTTGGGCTGCCTCTTGGGCGCGCAAGACAATAGGGCACGTCGCATCAATGATCTCGAGGCCGCGGTCTCGCGCCTCGGCAATCTGCAGTTTCGGAAGTCCGTGCGCACGGATGACCATCGTGCCGGTGTCTTGGTCCGCAATCTCGTCGATCTTGCGCAGCCCCTTCGCCTCGAGCGCGTCTGTCACACGCCGATTGTGGACGAGGTCGCCAAGGATGGTGACCTCCTTGTGCTCGGCGAGCGCCTGGTCGGTGAGGTTGATGGCCCGCTTCACGCCGAAGCAGAAGCCGACCTCCTTCGCGAGCGTCACGATGCGTCGGGTCTGAGTCTCCAAATCGCCTACTCTCTCATTCCTGTTGGCCTCGGTGCGTAGCCGTGCTCAACAAACCAGTGGACCGCGCGGCCCAGCGCATCGCGGATGGGCGACTGCGGCAGGCCGAGTTCGTTAACTGCCTTCTCTGCAGAGAAGTACATCATTTTGCGCGCCATCCGGACTGCCTCTATGGGCACTCGGGGCTCTCGCTTCAGCAGGCCACCGGTTACCCAGGTGTCCACCGTGCCTACCGCATAGGCCAATCCGTATGGAATTTGCCGTTTAGGGGCGGGAAGTCCCGTCAGGTCGGCAAGCAGAGTCAGGATACCCTGCAGGGTGATGTTTTGGTTTCCGAGGATGTATCGCTCTCCACGCCTGCCCCGCTCGGCAGCGAGCAGATGTCCCATCGCCACATCGCGAACGTCCGCCAGATTGAGCCCCGTCTGGATGTAGGCCGGCATCTTACGGCGAAGGAAATCTACGATGATCTTCCCTGTGGGGGTGGGCTTAATGTCGCCCTCGCCCACCGGAGTGCTGGGCGAGACGATAACGAGATCCAGATCGTGGTGCGCGGCAAACTCCTTTGCCTGCTCTTCGGCCATAAACTTGCTTCGCTTGTAGTGGCCCACCATGTCTGCGAGGGTGACCGGAGTCGATTCCGTGCCGGGCGATCCATCCGCTGGAATGCCGAGGGCGCCAACCGTGCTGGTGTAGATCACTCGCCCCACGCCCGCATCCTTGGCCGCCCGAAGCACGTTTAGCGTTCCCTCGACGTTCGATCGGTAGAGCAGGCGAGGGTCCGGCGACCAGAGCCGATAGTCTGCCGCGACGTGGTAGACCTGCTCGCAGCCCTCCACCGCCTGAACAAGCGAAGCCGGATCCGTGAGGTCTCCGAGGACAGGCTCACAAGCAATCTGGGCGAGATTGTCCACTCGGCTGGTGCGGCGCACCAGCACTCGAACATCATCGCCGCGCTCGGCCAGCAGCGCGGCGACGTGCGAGCCGATAAACCCAGTCGCCCCCGTGACAAGCACTCTCATTCCGAGGCCGCCGGCGTGCGCGAACCGCCTATATCTCTGATCCGGCGAGCGGAACGAGGTTCACGCTGCGAATCTTGGACACCACGAGGTTGTTGGCATATTCAGGAACGGCGAAGAGGCGCTTCATCTCCGGGTCTGCCAGGAACTTCTGCCAAAGTGGACCTCGCCCCTCGGCGGAAGGATAGGTGACCATGTAGGTGAGGTTTGGAACTTGCGGCCCGACGAGCGTCTCGCCAAAGAAGACGGGCTGCATTCCGCTTCGAGCGAATGCATCTGTTTCGCCCACGTCAAACATTTCGATCTTCTTCTTGTTCGCCTTGCGGCTGTGGCTCTCGTAGATTCGAAGCTCGAACATTCGCGGCTCGTTCGCGGCGGCTTCTTTGGGCGGTTTCAGCTTCGGCCAGCTCTTGAAAGCCGCCATCAGTGAGCACTCGGCGCGAGTGTAGGGCGGGTCCGGCGCAAGGAGGTTGTTCACTGCGGCGCCCGCGGCATTGAACTCCGCATCCTCCAGCAGCTTGTTCTCGGCCGTGGCATAGACACGAAGCGATGGGAACGACTGCAGGAGGTAGATCGAGAGGTCCTCTGGCTTGTCCGCCACCCCGAATGCCCCCACAGCGCTGGCTCCAGCCCGCTTGGCCGCGGGAATGAAGACGGTCTTTAGAAACTCGGCGTACCGAGCCTTCGCTTCGGCTGAGGCGAAAGTGAGTGTCCGCAGCTCGTAATACTCTCGAGGCGCCGGTTGAGCGTTCGGCTCTCTTGGGGACGCATCCGCGGCAGCGGCGGCCGTGGCGGCTAGGCCGGAGGCGGCAAGAAACTCTCTTCTATTCAAATCTGGGGCCCTTCTTCGTATTGGGAAGTGTGAGCGCCGCCGACCATCGCTGTGCAGAGTTGGCGCCAACGCATCCCGACTGGGTTGTGTATTCTCGTTTGCCGCCAGCCACGACGATTCCTTGTCGGCTTGCCGTTCGTTGGATGAACTTCGTTACCAATCGTAGCGATGAGCAGACTTGGCGTCCCGAATGAAGACCTTGTGGCTCGCGTAGGAAGCCTCGGGCCGCACCGCCTGCATGAGCACGCGAAACGCCTGCTCCGTGTGGGGCGCCAGCGTCAGTCCATAGGTGGTATCTGACGTGGTGTCAATCAGTAAGGCTTCCTTTGGCGCGCACCCAAGCCTGACATCCAAGGCGATTGTAGCAAGCATCGGTTCGCTTGTCAATGAACGCAAGCGAACTTTGCAACCCGCGTATGGTGCGCATTTCCATCGTGAAGGAGTATCATAGTCGCAACCTGTCGCAGCAGTGTGGCATGCCGGTCCCTCGCCCGACGGTGCGACCGTAGAGGAGGCAACATGAAGGCAATGAATGTCGCGTCTGCCGTCGGCCTTATGCTCTTGGCCATAACCCAGGCGGGCGCACAGCCCGCGCTAAACACCGACTCGTTCGTTCTCACCGAGAAGGAAGCGGTGGGAATGCTCCCCGCGGAGGTGGCGGCGGCGCCCACGGTCAAGTCGTTCAAATGGTCGGCGAACGGCAAGTACCTGCTCATCCACCGCGAGTCGCTCGCCGTCACCCCCGCGATGCTCAGGGCTCTTGCGAGTGGAAACCTTCCAGCGGGACCTCCTGCGGGAGAGACGTCGCTGGTTCTCTGGGACAAGGCAGCGCATCGATCTATCGACTTAATTCGCCTGCGTAACGGCCTGGGCAGCATTCGCGAGTTTGAGTGGGTGGGGGTCGGAGGCATGGGAATTGCAGTGGTTGATGAGGTCGTGCCTCCACCACTTGGCCGAGACGTGCCCCCGTTGCGGCGCACCGTTGCGTGGCGGATTGACGCCGTAGGCGGCACTGCGAAGCGGTTGGTTGTTGCCGGCGACGAGACCTACCTTGGGTTCTATTCGTCCCCATCGCAGCCTATGGCGGCCATCCAATTGAGCCGAGAGCTCGACCCGCCAGGAGTCTTGCAGCCTTCCGGGCTCCTTAAGAGGCGAATCGAAGTAATCCTCGTCAAGGCGGCTGGTTCGGCTGCTCCGCCAATCGTGCTCGGTGAGGGAATGAGCATCCATAGTTGGAGCGCAAATGGTGCAGACCTGATACTCTACAGCATCGTACCCCGCGAGCCCGGCAGGAAGACCAGAATTGACCGCCTCCTTATGGACCCGCTGACAGGTCGCATCGACCCGACGCCGCTTGCCGAGGGCTCCGCGCACTTGGTGGGCCCAGCGCCGAAGCGGGAGGGTGACGTGCGTCTATTGTCAACAAGGCAGAGCCTAGCGGTGCCCCAGGGTGCAGCGGGGCGAGCCGTACATCCGCTGTGGCTGGTGTCCAATACGAGGGCGAGTGCAATTTCGCAGGCGCTTGTTTCCGCGGATGTCGGCCCCTCGGAGATTTCACCCACGGTCGAGTCCGTGGCGTTCATATCCAACGGCGCTCTCATGGTCTCGCAGCTCGTCCGGCTTCCCAAGGCAGCCTTCCTAGCCATGAAGGAGGCTGCGGACACAGCGACTGCCCTGAGCAACGCGAAGCAGATAGGACTTGCCGCGATGATGTATGCGCAGGACCACGATGAGAAGCTTCCAGGTAGTGGGGACGATGTCGCTGGTCTGCTCTCGCCCTACCTGAAGAACTCGGACATCCTGCAGGAGATGACGTTCACATTCGGCGGCGGGGCGCTCAAGGACGTTGCTAATCCGGCGGAGACCGAACTGGGATACGTGCAAAGGTCCGGCGGCAGGGCCATCTTCTATGTGGATGGCCACGCCAAGTGGAAGCCGGACGGGAAGTAGGAGTTGGAGACGCGAAGGTACGAGGCGACGTGTCGCCGAATGAGTCCGAACACTCATCAAGGAGCCCCACCTATTGTCCACCAAGAGCCTCGCCCTTACCGATCAAGTCCAGTCGTACCTCGTCTGCATGTGCGGACCTATTCCGGACGTGCTGGCGGACCTGCGGGCGGAGACGCTCAAGCTGCCCATGGCCATGATGCAGATATCTATCGAGCAGGGCAAGCTGATGCAGCTTCTCATCCAGCTCATGGGCGCCAAGAAAACGCTGGAGATAGGCGTATTCACTGGCTACAGCTCGCTCGTGGTGGCGCTGGCCCTTCCGGACGACGGCAGGATCGTAGCCTGCGACGTGAGCGAGGAGTGGACCTCCATCGGGCGACCGTATTGGAAGAAGTCCG
>VFKD01000702.1 GCA_009885735.1 bacterium | reverse complement strand
TGCTTCTCGAGCTCCATCCAATCGGAGGTGGCGGCGCGCTGGTTCTTGCGAGCACGCACCGAGCCTGCCATCTGAATCGCGCCGCCATAGAGCAGCAGCTTCTCCGTAAGCGTGGTCTTGCCGGCGTCTGGGTGCGAAATGATGGCGAAAGTGCGCCTGCGGGCTATCTCTGAGGGTAGGTCTGTCAATGGGCCACTCGATGGATGGATTTCTGAAGCGGTATCGAGTGTGGCACAAAAGGGGAGTCTCGTGCTTGAACGAGACCGAACGACACGGGCGAGGGGCAGGTTTAGCATGGATGAGCAGGATGAGCAGGAGAAGTTCAAGCTCCTGATACCCTGTCAATCGGTGTATGTCGCCGTTGCCTTTCTCCGCGCCTCAGCGTCTCATCTCGAGAATTCCAGCAGCGCGACGGCAATCAGCGGCTGGAAGGTTGCCGATTGCTCATAGAAACGGAGCACATCAAGGGTTGGCGGCCTTAGTCAATCGCGTCACGAACTCCAAGTGTTCCGCACTGCCCAGCGCTGCCCGCTGGGTGTCCGACACGCGCTTCATGTCGCCTGCGATTGCGGCTTCCGCATCCAGGGCTAGGCCGGGAAACACTTTGCTGTGGAAAACGCCCAGGGCGTCCGGATCCAAGCGCTCGTACTTACCCTCAACCCACACGAACCAGTCGATGTGCCGGTCGTCCACGCTCCAAACGACGTACTCCAGCACCCTGTTCCGGCGATAGACGGAGAGCTTTTGGTGCAGATCATAGCTCGCGCTGCTTGCGGCTACTTCCAGGACTAGCTCTGGTGCACCTTCGACGTAACCATTCCCATCGAATGTCACCTGCCCTCCATATTCCGGCTGGATCAACAGGAAGGCATCGGGTTGCGGCTCGTTATCGATGTCCAGCAGGAGGGACCCATTGTCACCACCTTCAACGCCAGGAGTCTCCAGGGAATATATCGAAAGCCAGCCGATGATGGAGAAATGCGGCTTACTGTGACGCAGGTGCGAAACGGGCGACGGCATGTAGACTACTCCCTCAATCAATTCGGCCTTACGCAGGTGAGGCATTGCGGAATAGCGGCGGTCGAACTCCGCGCGCGTAAGAGTGTCGCCATTCTCGAGTGGCGGAATGTAACACGGCGCCGTTTCCGCGAGGGGTATTGGGCGGTCAAGCACGTCGGACATCGCTGCTGTCTCCTTGTCTCCATTCTACAACATTCGCCACATCCCGTGTACCGCTGATCAGCAAGGACGTGTTAACATGGATGAACAGGATGGGCAGGATTTGGCCTTATCCTGTTCATCCTGTCCATCCATGTAGATTGCCGTTGCCGTTCTCTTCGCGAGAGCGCCATCGATGCGCCTACCGGCGGCTCAGGGGTTACAGAGAAGTTCCTACTTCACTCCAAGAATCTCCCCAGTATTTACGTCCAGCCGCACCTCGGATGCACCGTTCGGCGCGCGGTTTACACCTTTTTCGTTCCAGGCGCCCAGGAAGCTTCCGCGCAGTACAAGAACTCTCTCGCCGTCGGTCATCACCGGACTGTCGGAACGGCTCGCTGAGTAGGGCAGCACCGACGTTACTAACCCAGTGTCCGCGTGGATACCGACGAGAGCATTAGTGGCGGCAGCGGCCACACCACCGATGCCGATGATAGTCACTGCAGGCGGAAATGCCTCGCTATAGTTGATGTAGGTCAGACGGTTGATGCTGTCTGCGGAGAGGTTGAAGACAAGGTTCGGGCCCAGCCCCGAAGTCCCTGGATGAACATTCACGCGGGCGGACGACCGAGACACGGCATCGAACGTTACGACGCTCTTAACGTCACCGCTCCGCTGTCCGAACAGTGTTCCTGCCGCATTCGTACCCATGCTTCCACCTGGTCCGATGAGAGTGTGAGTAGTGATGTGCGGCCCCCAGGACGGTGCCGCATCAAGCGACGTACTGTTCGTTAGGCGAGACTGAGCCGTGCCGTCCGAGTTCATTGCAAAGAGCCTGCTCGGCCCTTCCCTATTGCTGGCGAACGTGATCTTCGCTCCGTCCGGCGACCAGGAAGGCTGCGAATCGGACACAGAGTTGATCATGAGGGGCACCTGGCTTGTGCCATCGGAGTTCATCACATAGATGTCCTCGCTGCCTCCTCGCAAGCTGGTGAAGGCAATCTTCGTTGAGTCCGGCGACCAATCCGCATGGTCATCCCTCGCGGCGCTCGTGGTGAGGCGGACAGGGTTCGTTCCATCCGCATTCACAGAGTAGACTTCGTAGTTGCCGTCGCGATTGCTCGTGAAAGCAAGCTTCGTGCTGTCCGGCGACCAGGTGGCGGAGAAGTCCTCGCCCGGGCTGTTTGTGATGCGCACCTGATCCGTGCCGTCGGCCTTCATTGAGTAGATTTCATAGTCGCCATCCCGCACGCTGTGGAAGGCGATCTTCGTACCGTCCGGAGACCATGCCGGCTTCTGGTCACCGAAGAGATTGTTCGTTAGCCGCATCTGGCTTGTGCCGTCGGAATTCATGACGTAGATTTCGGAATTCCCATCCCTGTTGCTCCAAAAGGCTATCTTGGCGCCGTCCGGAGACCAGGCAGGCCCGTAGTCGACCTCGGTGTTGTTCGTTAGCCGCGTCTGGTTTGAACCGTCGGAATTCATGACGTAGATTTCGTGTACGCCGTCGCGCAGGCTAACGAATGCAATCCGAGTCTCGGCCAGGGTCGGCGTGGTGTCTGTCAGTGTCATTCCAATGATGCTGCCGCCCGCCACGCCGGTTGCACTTGCTCCACCTCCGGTCATTCCGACATTCGACTGGATGGCGCCGGCTACCCGAACTCTGAGCGGACCAAATGTCAGAGTCTGCTCGGCGGTCCCGCCAGGTCCCGATCCTCCCCCGCAGCCTACGAGCGGAATCCAAAACAGACAAATGAAGAGACGCGCTGTTGTAGACGGTGTCATTCGAATTTCAGCCTCCTAAACGATTGTGGATTGGCAGGCCTCGACTGAAGTACCGTCCATTCTGCGCTACCATCTATTGTGCAGCTGCTGGCGTGTTCGACTTCTCGCAAGGCTTTCCTTCGTGCTTCCAAGGCTTTCCTCGTCAGCCACCTTGCAAGCCCTCTTACAGGCAGCTCCGGTGCCAGAAACGTTGCCTCAATACCCCGGTCGCGAAGCAGCGCCTCGGCGGCCAAGTATCCGCTCCGGGCGGCGCCCTCCATCGTGCTCGGCCAGCCCGTGTCGGTCCACTCACCCGCGACGTAGAGGCCCGCAACTGGGCTCTTCTGCTGGGGTCGAAGCGCCTCGATTCCCGGCTTTGGCGAGAAAGTCGCTTTTCGTTCCTTCAGCACGTGCCATCGCACGACCTTTGCATCCCGAGTGGCAGGCAGCGCCTCATGCACCTCGCGCAGCGTCAAGGCGAACACCTCTTCGCGCGGCATCTCTGCCAACTCGTGGTCCGCGCTGGCCACCATGCTCAGGTAGGTCGGTTCGTCCGTCGGCTTGTCGAAGTTGATGTTCTTGTTGAAGATCCAGTCCGTTCGACGGTCGAGCAGCGCGACGCATTCCGGGCAGTCGATGTGCCGGTCGAAGCAGATGTGAACCCCTACGATCGGTGAGAGATCAATGTCTTGCAGATTACGAAAGTAGGTGAGATCGACAGTCTGTTGCGGCAGCATCTTGAGCAGCAAGTCGAACTGAAGCGCGCTCACAAGCGCGTCGAACTGAAGCTTCTCGCCATTCTGCAGTGTAACTCCCAACTCACCTGGAACCAGATTGAGCTTGTCGACCGTCGTCTTCAGGCGAACACTCCCGCCGCGCTTTCCCAGAAACTCAACGGTTGGCTCAGTGTAGAGCGTCGCCAGGGGTACTCGCGGCACGCCGAAGTGAAAGGCAGTGGGATGGGTCAGGAACCCTTCGCGGAATATCTTGAAGGCATGGTGGCAGGAGATACGGTCGAGCGACTCGTTGCAGGCGCTCACCAGGATGGGCTCGAAGAACCGCTTGACCGCTCGTTCGGTCTGGCCGTTCGCTGTGAACCAGTCTCCGACGCTCTGGAGATCCAGTTCTGGACCCGGCTTCGTTCGGAGCATCTTTATGAGTGCTCGCGCTATGCAGGCCTTGTCTGCCAGCCCGAGCGACTTGAACGCAAGGAACGACAACGAAGTGTGAAGAGGAGCGGGAAGGCCACAGCCGCGAATCTGCGATCGTTTGCCATCGGAGTCAAGAAAGTGCAGGACATCGTGATAGCGAATCTGGTCCGTGACGCCGAGGCGCTCCAGCAGGTCCGCCAAGTTCGTGCAGCAGCGCATCGTTCCGTGCTGGCAGGCGTCCAGGCGCTGACCGGTCTCGTGGTCTATCCAGGACGACGCCCGCCCGCCCAGCAATGGGCGCTTCTCCATGAGGGTGACTTCTGCGCCAGCGCCGGCTAGCGCAATTGCAGAGGCGATTCCAGCAACCCCGCCGCCAACCACCCCAACCCTCAAACCGCTTGCAGCGAGAGTGGTCAGGCCCGCACCTCGAGCAGTTTTCGCGCTCCAGGCACGCGGCTGCCCAGCCACGCCTGGGCCACGATACCAAGCTTCTCGCCCGTAGAGAGCCGCGCACGCATGCTGAAGACGTCGAAGCGCTCCTCCTCTATTCGCCGAAGCAAACCCCTATAGATTCGAAACATGATGACGAAAGTCGGCCTGCTAACCATGTCGATCATTGAGACGAGCGGAAGCGCTTTCGCATAATAATCGCGGGCTCGGCCAGCCTCGAACTCCATGAGCGCGAGGTAGTTCGAGTCCATGTCGCCTTGCATCAGGTCCGCTTCACTTACGCCGAACCTCCGAAGGTCCTCTAAGGGCAGATAGATGCGGTCGCGCTCGGCGTCCTCCTTCAGATCGCGCAGGATGTTCGTAAGCTGAAAGGCCAATCCGCACGCGGTCGCAGACTCGATGGCCGCCTCCCCGCCCTCGAATCCCCACACGTGCAGGCAGACCAGCCCCACCACGCTCGCTACGCGATAGCAATAGGTAAAGAGCTCATCGAACGTCTCGTAGCGCGTCTGGGTGAGGTCCATCTCCACGCCGTCGATGAGGTCGTCGAAGAGCCGATGAGGGATGTTATGGCGAAGAACTGTGTCGTGAAACGCGGGAAGAAGGCGGCTGTCGCCATAGTCTCCGCCTAGCGCCTTGTGCAGCGAAGCCCTCCAGCCGGCCATCCGCTCGGCCTTCGTCTTCTCCTCTCCCGCTTCGTCCGAGACGTCGTCGCTGTGGCGCATGAACGAGTAGACCGCGCACATGGCCGCTCGCTTCTCGGGAGGCAAGACCATAAATGAGTAGTAGAAATTGCGCGCCTCGGTCCGCGCGACGTGCGTGCAGTGACGGTACGAGTCTGCGAGAGTGTTTTGCACGGCGATACTAGCGTCGCGAGACGAGGCCGCGAATCAGCCTCCCCATCAAAATAGCGACCTGGCGGGACTTGGGAATCGATGGACGACTTGACAGAACGTCGTAGCCCTGCTGCTCGATGCGACGTAGAATCTCCAGTCCTCCGCGACCAAACATCTCAATGTCCAGCCTCAGCCTCTTGTCGACCAACGGCAGCAGCTTCGTCCCTTCATCGAAGAGTGTATGGGCTCGATCGCACTCGAACTTCATCAGCTTGGCAAACTGGGGAGTGAAGACACGCTCGGCGATGTGCTGCTCCGACAGCCCAAACTGTCTTATGTCCTCCGCAGGCAGATAGATGCGGTCAATGGCGTAATCCCGAACCAAGTCCTGCCAGAAGTTGGCAAGCTGCAGGGCAGTGCAGGTTTTGTCTGAAAGAGCCTGACGCTCAGCATCGGAATAGCCGCCGAGGTAGAGCACCAGCCTGCCTACCGGGTTCGCCGAGCGCTCGCAATAGTTCAGAAGCTCGGCGTAGGTCTGATACCGTGTGATGCGCTGGTCCTGGCGAAACGCTGAGAGCAGATCCACGTACGGCTGGCGCGGGATGGCGAACCGTGTGTTCGTATCTGCCAGCGCGACGAATACAGGATGCTGCGGCTCGCCGGCGTAGCAGGCATCGAGCTCGCGCTCCCACCAGTCTAGGAGCGGCAGAGCGTTCTCGGGTCCGCCGCTCTCATCGCCAAGGTCGTCCGAGATACGGCAGTACGCATAGACGTTAAAGAAGTGCTGCCGCAGTTCGCGCGGAACGAAGACAGATGCCACCAAGAAGTTCTCGTAGTGGCTCTTCGCGAGGCGCTCGCAGTAGGCCCGCGCCTCGGGAAGGGTATAGGTCTTGTCTACTCGATATGGGCACGGCGGCAGGGTGGCAAGCTCAGCGCTCATGGCATCGGCGGCAGACGACATCTACTTGGGCTTACCTAGAGTGGACTTCGTGAGGAGAAACTCAACGCTACGCTGCTTGCCCTTTTCCACTCCTTCGAGCTTGATGAGCAGCCTGTCAGCGGGCTCTACGGTGTAGGTAATCTTGTTTGGAAAGTCGTGCTCCGAGTTCACGAAAACAACCGTTCCAGTTCTCCCATCAGCTGTTGCCTGACTGCTCGCCTCCAGACATGAGAACGTTGTAGGAGGGCTCGCGAAGTTCTTCATCTGTGCGGAGGTCGGCTTAACGATCATATTGTATATCTTGCGGTCTGTCTGTTCGATGAGCATGAATTCGCGAGTGAGCGTTTTGCCGCCGCGCCTGACTCGGTTCATCCCCACCATTGAATCGGCCGCGGGCATCCACCACTCCTGCATGTGTCCCCACGACGTGTCGCCGCTCCAAGCTCCAGAAAGCCACGGTAGAAATTCTGCGTTAGTCTCCAGCTTGGCTTGCTTCTTCGGGGCTTGCGCGAAGGCGAGCACCGCGCACGCCAGAACCATCAGAATTATCACCGCCCAGCTTGTCTTCTTCATCTTGATCTCCCATCCGCTCTCTGCCTCGCATGCATCCGGTGGTCTGCGGGCGAAGCATCCGCATATGGCCTGATCGATTTAACAGACACGTTCCGGGCGGATGCTGTCGCCCCTACAGGATTCTCCGCGACGCTCCTCTGCCCTTCTCCGCGCCTCTGTGTCTCTAGCGAAGCGGGTGGTTAGAGCCATGTTCTCCCCTACTCCGTACTCCCTACGCCCTAGTGAGGCCTTGCCTCAGGCCGACGAGTTGTAATTGCCCCAAACGTTCACGAGTTGCAAGGAGTGTGTAGGTCGCGCATTTGCTTTCGGCAAAGTCTGCACTTCGTAGCAATTGTACTGTCATGCTGAGCAGAGGTTCAGCCGTTCCGAACCGCAGCCGAAGCATCCGGTCGTAACTGAGCGGTAAATTTCTGACGGACCCTTCGACTGCGCCACGATACGGCTGTGGCTCCGCTCAGGGTGACAATTCCCATGTTTGCAAGATTTGACACAACCACAAAATCTTTTCCGACTCAAGACCTCTAGTCCCTAGTCTACTTGATCGCTGCCACTCTGTTCCAATAGAACGTGGCAATCGCATGTGGCACAAGCAGGAAGCTTGTCATCTCATTATTGGCGGCCTCCAAATCGTCCCGCGACGC
>VFKD01000588.1 GCA_009885735.1 bacterium | reverse complement strand
GGTGAACGTGAATGCAAAGGACAAGGACGGCAAAACCCCGCTGATGCACGCGACACAGCGCAAGCAGCCAAAAGCGGCCGCAGTTCTTCGCGCCGCGGGAGCAGTCTAGAAGATGGGAGACCGAAGGTCGGTAGAGCTGCATGATCTGCTGAAATTCAAGACCGTGGGTGACTGCCGCATAGCGCCGGATGGCGAGAAAGCGGCGTGCGTTGTGCGGTCCATTGATGAGGCAAAGAATCGCTACACATCGCAGATATGGATTGCAGAACGGGCGGGCGGAATGCGCCCGTTCACGGGCCTCGGCCATCGAGACGCTTCTCCGGCATGGCGTCCAGACGGCCGCGAACTGGCATTCACCTCCAACCGAGACGAGCCTGGAGACCAGATCTACCTTATCGACCCTTCCGGCGGAGAGGCGCGCAAGCTAACCAGCTTTCCCGAGGGAGGCATCGCGGAGATCATCTGGTCGCCCAAGGGCGACCAGGTGGCCGTCGTTTTCAGCGAGACGCCGTCGTTTCTCACCAAGTCTGCCGGAAAGGAGCGGGAGGAGAGCGGCAAGAGCTTCCCACCGCGGCGGCACACTCGGGTCTTCTTTCGGCTGGATGGCGCGGGATACTTCGATGGCGCGTATGGCCAAGTCTTTCTGGTGAATGCGGTATCCGGCGAGCATAGGCAGCTTACGCAGGTCGAGAATCACCTTCATTCCCTCTGCTTTTCGCCATGCGGCGAGCGGCTTGCCTTTGCGATGCTGCATGGAGATGAGTGGGACCTCGACCTGAACAACGAGGATATCTTCGCCATCGATTTGCCGGACGGTGAGCCCACGTTGATTGCAGGTCCCCCGGGACCCAAGACGGGCCTTGCCTACTCGCCGGACGGCACCTGGATCGCCTTCGTGGGACACACAGACCCGCTCAAGTCCTGGGGCCAGCTCAACGACCGCGTTCTCGTGCTGCCCTCGGGCGGAGCAATTGAGGCGAGGGACCTCACAGGCAAGACAGATCAGGAGGTGGGATACTCTACCCTCTCAGACCTGCACGATTCCGGCGGCGGCCAGATGCTCGCTTGGTCGGCGGACAGCTTGGCCCTGTACTACCCCGTAAGCGAACGAGGCGACACGCGGCTCTGCCGCGTGGGGCTCAATGCAGGTCGGCCCGCAAAGATCACACCAGTGAAGATGGAGATGAGCGCTTTTAGCATAGCCTCCGGAGAGAAGTCGTTCGTCGCGATCCTTGGAGATGCGACCCGCCCCGGCAACCTTCACTTTGGCGACCCGCAGCGAGAACACCTCACTACGAGCACCATGGAGCCGCGGACTGGCCCGAACGCAGAGGTGATGGCGGAGGTTGAGTTCCAGATGCCGGAGTCGTTCGAAGCCAAAGCCTCGGACGGCGGCAAAGTGCATGGGTGGGTGCTGAACCCGCCGGACAGGAAGCCGGAAACTCTCTATCCGTGCGTTCTCTACGTTCACGGTGGGCCGGCCGCGCAGTATGGAGGCGAGCAGGCTGTGTTTCACGAGCTGCAGTGGCTCGCTGCAAACGGCTATGTGGTGGTTTTCTGCAACCCGCGGGGCAGCAAGGGCTATGGCGAGGCGCACACATCCGCGATTTCCGGCGACTGGGGCAATCTCGACTGGCTTGATATTCAAGCAGCCGCGGACTACGGCGCGTCGCTCGCACACGTAGATGCCGCGCGCACGGCCATCATGGGCGGCAGCTATGGCGGATACATGACCGCCTGGGCGCTGGGGCACACGAACCGGTTTACGTGCGGGATTGCGGACAGGCTGGTGGGCAACCTGCACAGCATGGCCGGTACCTGTGATTTTGCTTGGCAGCACGGAACCTTCTTCAAAGGCAATGCATGGGACGATCCTTCCGACCTCTTGCGCGTGAGCCCGCAGACCTTTGCCGGAAACATCCAGACGCCGCTGCTCATCATCCACTCCGATGGCGACTTGCGATGCCCCGTGAGTCAAGCGGAGGAGCTTTTCACCGCGCTTCGCCTGCAGCGAAAGGTGGTGGAGTTTGTGCGATATCCCGCGAGCTCAAGCCACGGTCTCTCGCGCAACGGTCCGCCGGACCTGCGCATTCACCGCCTCCAGACGAATCTGGAGTGGCTGGATAGGTGGCTGAAGCCGCCTGGGTGATGGATTCTGATACAATGCGGTAGAAGCATGTGGGAGATAAAGCCATGTCACATAACGCTAGCGGTCAGGTTGGAGTTGGAATCCGTGAGGGTGAGCGGCCGGACTCCGAGGAGGTGCTTCTCGCCTCTATCCGCACAGCCGAGCAGGAGCGCTTCCTCGCGGACGCCAAAGCGCACATCGAGGAAATGCGGGCAAAGGTGGATGTTCCAGCGCTGATCGAGGAGATGCAGAGGCTGGCAAGCGAGTACACCGTTAGTCCGGCGCTCTTGCGCACGATACTTAGCTCATCGTGCGATGATGAAGAATAGTGCCTGTCCAAACTCTCGCCGACATTCCGGCAGGTACCACTCTATACCTCGACGCAAATGTATTGGTGTATTATGCCCTTGGGCGGAGCATCGATTGCACAGCGCTCATGGCAAGGCTAGGCACCGATGTGTTTGCCTTGTCAGATATGCGGGTTCTCCTTGACGCGATGCACAAACTCATGTTGGCAGACGCACAGGCTAGCGCCACTAAGCTCAAGGTGAGGCGTTCGCAGATCACTAGCTTAACCAAGTATCAGAGAAGTATTGAGGCGATTCTAAGATTGCCCATTGAGTGGGTTTCGATTGAATTTACGGACGTGATACGGGTGCCATCAACATGCAACTCCCATGGCTTGCTGTGCGGAGATGCGTTGCAACTGTGTATAATGACCCGCTATGGGGTTACGGCGATCGCAACAAACGACCGCGACTTCTTGAACTGCGGAGTGACCGTCTATGCGCCTACGGACGTGTAGCGGCGCCCAAGTCACGGCCGCACCCGCACGAGTTTGCCGCCTCCAGTAACCAGGGTCAGCGCGGCGCAAGTATCCCGGCAGGACGACCACCTGCGTGTGGCAGGATTGATGGCTCGACGCAACCACAGGCACGCGGCGAGCCAGATGGCGGTTAGCCACGCCGCAGCGCTAGTTCCACGCACCGAGAAGTATAAACGGTGACCAGTAGTACGGATGCGAGTATCTGTGATTCCGGCGCAGCGACAGGGCGGCCTCGCGCAGCGCCAGCGCCTTCGGTGTTCCTGAGTTTAGGTTCCGATAGAATCGCACCATGAGCTGCGCCGTGGCTCTGTCGTCCACGGACCACATGCTCACGACCTGAGTTGGACACCCTGCTGCGAACAGCGCCCAGGTCAGGCCGACCACTCCCTCGCCTGTTTGATAGTTTCCCCTTGCGGTGTTGCATGCGGACAATACCGTCATCTCGGCATTAAGGTTCATCTCAGAAATCTCTCGAGCAGTCAGAAACCCGTCGTCGGTCGAACCCTTGTTAGGGGTGGCCAACACGATGTTCGACAGCAGCGGCGAACTGTCATTGACGAAGCCATGGCTTGCAAAGTGTAGATAGCGATAACTGCCGGCCTGTCTCTTTACCTGGTCCTCTTGCGCCTGCTTGCCGGTAAGGATCACCGCATCCGGGAAGATGTTGCGGAGCGCATCGGCCTCCCGTTGAGTGCCGGGAAGCGGAAGGATGCGTCCGCGTTGCACTGTCCCCCGAATCTGACCCGACAGCTTCGACAACTCACGTGACGGAGTGTCGAAGGGCCTCGAGGGCGTGTCAAATGGGCGTGAAGGAGTGTCGAACGGCCGTGACGGAGTGTCGAAGGGCCGAGATGCGTAGTGGCCGTCGAGCGTGCTGAAGCGGCTGCTCTGCCCAAAGTCCGGATTCGCGAACGCCAATACGGATCCAGCGCGTCGCTCCGGCCTGTCCTTCCGCGCTGCGAGCGATTGAAGCGTTCCTGTCGCAGAGTATCCATATGACACCGTATGCGAAGCTAACACGGGACGGCTGCGCCCATCCATTAGTGCATGGAAAGGCACGTCCCACAGCGATCCATCCGCACAGATGATGATCTGACGCTTGCCTGCGATCTCCGCCCGCGCAGGATCCAGCAGCACTTGATAGAGGTCTCTGGCCCGCGCGCGGGTGGGTCGGCGAGGGTCCGCGCAGGCAGCTCGGAAGTCGCCGCACAGCCTCTGAAGGCCGGCGCTGTTCCCACGGATGCGATGGACCTTCACCTGAGCTTGGTTCTGCCGAGACGTGACTACGAAGAGAACTGCCTGGTCGCGTGAAACTTGGACATACTCCAGCAGTGCCGCGTCTCGAGGCACGAACTTTCCAAGGTCTTGCAGCTTCGCGGTAGCTGCTGTACGATCATCGGCCATCTCGGAATTGCGCGCGCCAAGGGAATCCAGCAGCGTCTGAAGCCTGAGTTCTGTTTCAGACAGAGCTGCTATGTGCGCCTGGAAGCGCTTCCTGGCGCCGATCTCGTTGTCGACCCCTTCCTTCATCATCAGCGCGTTCAGGTGATCCGCCCTGCGTCGAAGCGCCTGTACGAGACCTCGTTCCTCGGAACTGAGGTCTAGCAGAGGGTCCACATGACCATTGGCAACCATCTCCACGAGGGCTCGAGCCTTGATTCTCTGGGTGACCTCAAATGCGCGCTCGGTCTTGCCTCTGTCCACTAGGAGAGTGAGGTACGGGTAGTACACGAACAGCTTGGACGCCAAGAACTTCGTTCTCATGTCACTCGAGCTTCCCAGGCCGGCTCTGGAGGACTCAACGAGGTGAATAGCCTGCGTATGGTGAGCCTCGGCCTCGTTGAGTAGCCCAAGGCTTCGGTTTGTGCGAGCCATGCCGTGCAGGATGTCTATTTGGCCGTCCACGAAGTTCATACCTTGGTACAGTGCCAGAGCCTCTTGGTATAGCGTCAGGGCTTCCTTGGGTCGTCCCAAACTATGGTGGACCGTTCCTAGGTTGGCCAGCGTGGATGCCTCGCCTCCTCGTGCCTGGGCTGTGCGAAAGTGTGGAAGCGCCTGATTGAACCAATGCATGGCTTCGCGGGGACGGTTTGTGTCTCGATAGACAAGTCCCAGGCCATTCATTGCGTGAGCTCGCCCCGCCGGATCCTGCAGCCCCGCATGGAGCGCCAGCGACTTGTGAGCATAAGCCAGCGCGTCGTCTGGTCGGTTGAGCTTTCGGTAGGTCATCGCTAGGTTGCCCAAGGCGGCAGCCTGACCCGCCACGTATCCCGATGCGGTGTAGAGGGACAGCGCCTGGTTGAAGTACCCTTTCGCCGCCCTGGGCTGTCCCATTAGGTTGTAGACCAGGCCCTTGCCATTGAGGGCTCGCCCCTCATTCGCCTTGTCTCCACTCGCATGATGCATTCCGCGGGCACGGTCGAAGTAGCCGATTGCTTCGCGAAGATAGCCGGTATCGCGGTAAACGATGCCGATATTGTTGAGCGCTCGCGCCTCGCCTCGCTTGTTTCCAACGTCTCGAAAGAGGAGAAGCGCCTCTTGGAACTCCTTCAGAGCAGCGTTGGGCATATCGGTTATCTGGTGGACAAGGCCAAGACCATTGCGAGTCTCCGCTTCCGCCCCTCTGTCGCTCGCTGCTTGGTTGAGCGCAAGCGCTCCCTCAAAGTGCTTCACGGCCTGCTCAGTCCGGCCGGTTTCACGGTAGATGATGCCCATATTGGCAAGCGCTCGTGCTTCTCCATCGGCGCTCTTGACATCGCGGAATAGAGCGAGCGCGCTGATGAACTTATCAAGCGCGTCCGACATCTTGAAGTCATCCTTGTCGACGAGCCCGAGATTAAGGAGTACATCCGCCTGACCTCGGGTGTGGCCGATCTCTCGATAGATGTTCGCCGCCCGGCTGCACCACTCTCTGGCGAGGTCGCGGTTACCAAGAATCCTGTGGAGGTTGCCGCCGTTGACGAACGCGCGGCCTTCGCCCACTCGGTCGCCAAGGTCGCGAGCCTTCGCCAGTGCGGCCTCCAGCAACCGCATCGCCTCCCTGTTGTTTAGCGCATTGGATGCCGCTCGTGCCTTTTCAATGATCTCCTGCACGTCGGGCCGCGCCCTTGGCGGTTCGCTCTGGCCGTGGGCAGGCCAACGCTCAGAACCACTGAGCGCGGCAGCCAGAAGGAGCAATGCGATCACCGTCGTTCGCCGTCCAATCATGGTGTCCACTCCGATCTGAGTGTGTCCAATGGAATGCTGCTTATTTCGGCGAGCACTGCGTCCATGCCGGCCTGATCGATGACGTTGTTCTCGGCAACCCTCTGCGCCATCTCCGCCACAACCGATCGCAGCGGCGATCTCACCTCCGTCAAGAGCCGTTCCGATGCCGCGAACAACCGAATGGCATGCAGCTCCCTGCCTCGTTTCTCCTCGATTTCCGCTAGGTTTGATAGGAGCATGGCAACCTCCAATGTATCGCCGATTGCCTGGTGGCATACGAGCGCCTCTCGATAGTATCGCTCAGCGTTTGTGAGATCCCGTCTCTCGAATGCCAGCACGCCGAGGCTGTTCAGCGTCTCAGCCAACCCACGCCGGTCTTCCAGCACATATCGTAGGCGCAGCGCTTCCTGGAGGTGCTCCTCCGCGGACTTCAGTCGCGCCGTCCGGTCAGCCTCGGTTCCGGACGTGTCGCGCCGCTCCGTTACGCCCAGGTTCGTACGTACGTTAGCGACCTCCACATCGTGAACGGACTCTTCAAACTGCTTGAGTGCGTCGGCAAAGCGCTCCCGAGCTTCCGCGTGATTCCCTTCCTGCATTGCCGCCTGGCCCAGGATGTTCTGTGCCTTCGCCCGTCGCATCGAATCGTCCTGCGCAACACCCATGGCGTGTGCCGCCTCGGCGACTTCGCGGGCTGCTGCGGTCTCATTCAGGTCGAGGTGAAGTCCCGCGCGCTCGAGTAGCAGTTCCGCGAGCAGATTAGGTGGAGAGTCGCGTACGAGAGTTTGGAGACCGGACTCGATCGCCTCGACGGCTTCCCGAATGAACCCTCGTCGATGTCTCCACCTTCCAAGTGCCAGCGCAAGCTCGGCCGCGAGTGGCAAGACGGAATCTTCGCGCGCCCATCTCGCCGCCGCCCTCAGGTTCTCCCCATCGGCGTCAAGTGCGCGCAGCGCATCGACCTCCCTTGCGGTGCGGACGCACTTCAGATTCGCTTGCGCTGTTTCGAGTACCCGCGTGGCGTGCCTCATCTTGACATTGATGGCCAAACCATCGGTCCGGTGCAGCCGCGCGGCCGCATACTCCCGCACACTATCAAGCATCGAATACCGCGACTCTTGAGTGGCTATATCTGCCTTCACGCGGAGGAACGAGTGACTTCTAAGAGTGGAGACGCTATCCAGCACGTCGAGGGATTCACAGACTGCCTCTGCGTCCGCCAGCCTGAAGCCGCCGTAGAACACGGACAATTGGGCAAGGACCGAACGAGCGTCCGGCGGCAGCAGGTCGTATGACCACTCTATCGCCGCATGCAACGCGCGCCGACGGAGCGGAATGTCCCGAGACCGAGCTTGCAAAACGTGAAATCGCTCGTTCAGGCGGTCGACAATTTCACGAGGAGTGAGGAGGATACACCTTGTCGCGGCCAGCTCGAGGGCCAGCGGCACCCCCTCCAGTCGCTGGCAAAGCTCGGTGATGTCCGCCTGATTGTCGGCGTCCGCGACGAAATCGTGCTTGACTTCGCGTACGCGCTCTACGAGCAGTGCCTGTGCATCAGGCTCAGGAAGCGGGTGCAGCTCCAGCACATGTTCGCCCCGCAGCCCAAGAATGCGCTGGGAAGTGACGAGGCACTTCACGCTTGGCGCTCCCGACAGCAGAGCGCGCACGGCATCGGATGCATCGGGGACCTGCTCCAGATTGTCGAGGACCAACAGCAGGTCCTGGTCGCGCAGCGCTTGTCGAGTGTGCTCACGGATGCTCGCATCTGCCTGGATCGGCGCGCTCAGCCGTTCGGCAACGCGCGCGATGACCTCATCGCCGGAGGCCGCCTCCTCCATGTCAAACCACCAAACACCATCAACGAATGTGTGCGCGAACCGATCGGCTACCTCCGCGGCGAGACGAGTCTTTCCCATACCGCCGAAACCCGTGATAGTGACGAGGCGCACTTCCGGCTGCCGGAGCAGCGTCTCGGCCTCCGCCGCTTCTGTCTCGCGCCCGATCAGTCGCGTGAACTGGACAGGTATAGGAGCATTGCTATCGGGGTGAGATGGACCCGTCGCGCGCGGGAAACGGTGAATCGCGCCGTCCGCTATCGCGAGAGGATTCTGCC
>VFKD01000460.1 GCA_009885735.1 bacterium | reverse complement strand
TTCGAATGGGTTCATTGATGTTCCAGGGAAGCAAGTTGTTGCGAAGTGTTGAGAATTTCGCTATGCTTAGAGTAGTTCCTGCACGCTGCGGCGGCGACTTCGGTCGCACCACTACACAGTTCACATTACAGGAGATCAATATGTTGAGGCAGACTGCAGTCCGACGATTGTTCGCGCTGATGGCGACCCTAGGAGTTGCGGCTGCAGCCACGGCGCGTTCAACGACCGACAAGGGCTTTCGAGATCTGTTCAATGGTCGAGACATCACGGGATTCAAGGTGGTAGGCGAGGGTACCTGGACGGCAAAGGATGGCGAGCTAGTGGCGCCGGGTAAGGGGAGTACTTGGCTCAGGACCGAGGAGACCTTTACAGACTTTGAACTCAAGCTTGAGTTTCTTATCTTGGCGGGAGCCAACAGCGGTGTTTTCTTCCATGCTCCCGCAGAGGGCCGCTCATCCAGGCTCGGGTTCGAGGTGCAGATTCTGGATGATGCCGGCAAGCCCGCGAACAAGACCTCTACCGGTTCCCTCTACGATGTGCTTGCTCCCAGCGCAAATGCGTCGAAGCCGCCCGGAGAGTGGAACAAGCTCGACATACGAGTGAAAGGACCTCACATCGTCGTGGTGCTAAACGGCAAGAAGGTAATAGATATGCGGTGTGATGACACAGTCCTAGAGGCGGGCCTGGATGACGACCACAAGATTGCAAAGCGGCACAAGAGCGGCTACATCGGCTTTCAGGACCACGGATCTGCGATTCGGTTTCGGAATGTACGCATCAAAACGCCATAGCACACTTGCCTGCGTGAGCCTACTGACCTGCCTAACCTCTCAGCTCTGCTCGGCAGCCGCAGACGCCTTCAAGGGTGACGCTCGGCTGGCGGTGCGTCGGTCTATTCACTCCATCGAAATGAGTTTGCAGGATATTCTTGCGGATCTCACGGAGCAGACCGGCGTCAACTTCTACGCCGACGAGACCGTGCGGGGCGACAGGGCCACGCTCATCGCCCATGAGGTTCCGCTGCGCGAGAGTCTCGCTGCACTTGCGAGCGCCTTGAGGTTCGAGTGGCTCAGGGAAGGGCCTGTCGCGACCGCCGGCTATGTGCTTCGGCTCTCGCCCACGCAAGCGCGCGAGATGGAGAACGAGCGTGCAGCCCTCGTTCTGGCCGCGGCGAAGACTATCCGCGAAGAGGCTGCGGCGGTGCTCGCCGTGTCGGGATTGACCGACAAGGCCGCCATGGATCGGGCAGCTGCTTCAAGCGCGGCCCGCGTGACAGAGCGGGACCCGGACCGACTGCGCCTTCTCACTATCGAACAGGCAGTCGCCGAGCAGCTTGGTGGCCGGCCCGATTGGACCTTTGCTATGTCCTATCTCTCGCGGTTGGACACAGAAGCAATCGTCCGAGCGATTTCCAGCGGAACCACAGAGATGTGCTGGCCAAAGACGCCTGGGTGTGCCCCGTTTCCCGAGGAGTTCATGCGGACCTTCATGAAGCAGGCCGGATCGCCAAACCTTCTTACAATCTCAGGGCTAGGGGAATTCAATTATGCGCGACTGCGGCTCATAGGTGAGCTTGGCCGCAGCCCAACCCTGCAGTGGCAGCTCACGCTGTCAAAACGCAACATCAATGGCTATACTTCGACCAGCTATCAGGGTCAGCAGCCTCTTACCGCGCAGGCGTCGTCCAGTGAAGTCGTGGGGCCCGGAACTCTTGAGGCTCGGGGTGACCTGTGCCTGCGCGACTTCCCCGGATTCAGAACGCCTGCGGCACAGTCGGGCCGCCATGCCTTTGCAAGTCTCGGCGCGGCGCTTGAGGCACTTGATGCCGCGGCGCCAGTCAACGTGGCCGCAGACGCCTTCCAATCCACCCGCCTCTCGGCGCCAATCCAGTCCGGTAGGAAGCTTCATGAGGTGCTCTCGCAGATAGCTCGGGAAAGCCGACACCAGTGGGGCATTGCGGGGGAGTTCGTGAAGGTGTACAGCCAGACCTACGCGGTCGACCGATGGGCTGAACCCCCTTCTCATCTGCTTGCAAAGTGGCTGCAGCGGGGTGAAGCGGGCAGGCTCGAGCTGGACGATTTCGCCGACATCGCGTCGCTGCCTCCCCAGCAGCTCAGCTCACTCATGGGACTCGCGCTGCGGGGTATCGTGCCCTCCTACCTTGCGACGGTGGGGCAGGCGAAGCTCCACCTTCAGATGTGGAGCAAACTCTCCCGCGCGGATCGGCGCAAGGCTTTGGCGGAAGGCCTGGCCCATGCGGACCTCAGCGCTGAGTGCAAGGCGCTGTTCACTCGTGCCATCCAGGAGCCTTTCAGCGCAAACTCAACGGTGCTGCTGCCCACAGATTATGCTCAGCGTCAGGCCCTGTCGAGGGCGCTCTTGCGCGTCGAGATGCGCGAAACCAGAATCTGGGGCGTGCGCAAACAGGGATCCTCCTCGGCGATTAGCGCTACAAGCAGGACGGAGGCATTGCGGTACTTCCAACAGTCACTTCCAAAGGTGGAACTCAAGGACATTCAGTCCCTGGTGAGTATTACCGTGCGGTTCAACTACGAGAGCGATGCAGGCACGCTTGCGCGGTCTTGGGTGACCCTGCCCACCCGCTGGGATGATGTACCGTAACGGATGATCTACCTCGACCACGCCGCGACGACACCCATTGCGGACGAAGCCGCGCTCGCGATGAAGCCGTTTCTTGGGCCGCAGTATGGCAATCCGTCCAGCATTCATGCGGCGGGCCGGCAAGTTCGGGAAGCGATAGACGAGGCGCGCGACATCGTTGCTGCGAGCATAGGCGCAGCCTACTCGGAGATAACCTTCACTTCCAGCGGAACGGAGGCGGATAATCTCGCCATTGTGGGCGCGATGCTGGCTGCCTCTCCAAGCAGGCGCAAGCTAGTCGTCAGCCGCATCGAGCATCACGCTATTCTTCACTCCGCCGATTTTCTGCTCGAGCTTGGATATGAAACGGCTTTTGTTGAGTCCAACTCAGATGGAGTCGTGTCTCCCGAGGCGCTTGGTGAGGTTGTTGACGAGAGTACCGCGCTTGTCTCCGTGATGCATGCGAACAACGAGACAGGGGTTATACAGGATGTCGCCAACTTGGCTAAGGTTGCTCGCGAGGCTGGCGCGCTGTTCCACATGGATGCGGTGCAATCGTTCGGCTATCTGCCTATCAACGTGGCCGGCATCGGCTGCGATCTGCTGAGCATCTCGGCTCACAAGGTAT